>CANQRJ010000058.1 GCA_947626215.1 uncultured Bacilli bacterium | reverse complement strand
GCGTTTACGGACTCGAACCGCAGACCCTCTGCTTGTAAGGCAGATGCTCTAACCAACTGAGCTAAACGCCCATGTCATTAACTGACACTTTAAATATTATCAAAAAGAATCTTTAAAGTCAACAAAAATTAATAAATTTTTTTGAAAAAAACACTAAAAAATACTAAATTGATAAGTATTTTGTATTTTTTTTGAAAAATATTAAGAAGTTTTGATAAAAAAATGACAATTGTTTTTTTCTACTTGATAAAAAAACTAAAAAGTGTTACTATAATTCTTGTAAATCGTTAATCAAAAGACATGAGAAAAGAAATCTTTATTGAAAGAGAGTTTGGGGTAGGTGTAAACCAAATAATAAAATTCTTTTTTTACTCCTTTTGAAAGAGATCTAATAAGATCCGGGATGTTCCCGTTATCGAAAAAAAGTGAAATGAAGGATGGTACCGTCTATTATAGACTCCTAGTTGTATCGTCCTTTTTATTTTAGGGAGGTTTGTTATGCAAGAATTATTAAAAGAAGTGATTTATTTTCCACATCATTATGATGATTTAGATTTAGAAGGAGAGCAAAAAGTAGAAAAATGCCTTGAACTTTTAGAGACAGAGCAACTTGTTGAAATTATGTCTTCCATTCCTTTAGATACAGGGCTTTCATTTTATGAATGTGTGGCAACCATTTATGTAAGAAGAATTGTGACCAATAAATATCAAGAAAAACTTTTATTAGAAAGTCTCTTATATAAAAGAAAAAAAGAGAGTGTTAGTCATGGAAAAAAGAAAGAAAAATATGGAAGAAATCCATCACAGAAAAAAGCAAAAGGAAAATCATATGCGAAAGTAAGAATCAAAAAAATGAATTTCTATTAGAAAGAAGGAGAAAAAATATGCAAAATATTAAAGAAAATGAATATTTAAGTAAATTAAATCATAGCTGTGCTCATTTACTAGCTCAAGCCGTGAAACACTTGTATCCAAATGCTTGTTTTTGGGTAGGTCCTGTCATTGAAGAAGGATTTTATTATGATATGGATTTAGGTAGTGAATCCTTAACCGAGGAAGATCTAGAACGTATTAGTAAAGAAATGAAAAAAATAAGCAAAGATGGAAAAAGAATTGTAAGAGAAGAAATTACGAAAGATGAGGCTTTAAAAAAATTTCAAAATGATCCTTATAAAATTGATTTAATCGAGTCTTTTCCTGAAGGAGAAGTGATTTCTTGTTATACCCAAGGAGACTTTACAGACCTTTGCCGTGGACCTCATGTAGAAAGTGTAAAAGAATGTAAATATTTTAAACTTCTTAAATTTAGTGGCTCTTATTATAAAGGAGATTCCAACGAAAAAGTTTTACAAAGAGTTTATGGAGTTTGTTTCCCAACAGAAGAAGAATTAGATGATTATTTAAAAGAACTCGAAGAAAGAAAACAAAGAGATCATCGAAAGATTGGTAAAGAACAAGAACTTTTTATGAATCATGAATTGGTAGGAGCCGGAATGCCACTTTGGCTACCTAATGGAGCGATTATCAGAAAAGAATTGGAAAATTATATTTATGAAAAAGAACAAAAATTAGGCTATCTTCATGTTTATACCCCTTGTGTAGGTACTGTTAATTTATATAAAACTTCTGGACACTGGGAACATTATCAAGAAAATATGTTTCCAATGATGAAAGTGGATGATGAAGAATTTGTTTTAAGACCTATGAATTGCCCTCATCATATGTTAATCTATAAAAATAAATTGCATTCTTATCGAGATCTTCCGATTCGAATTGGCGAGTTCGCGACTGATTTTAGATATGAGGCAAGTGGAAGTGTAAAAGGGTTAGAAAGAGTTAGATGTATGTGTCAAAATGATGCGCATTTATTTGTAACTCCTGAACAAATTAAAGAAGAATTTCAAAAAGTAGTGCAGTTAATATTAGATGTTTATAAAGACTTTGGCATTAAAAATTATAAATTTCGTTTATCTTTAAGAGATAAAGAAGATAAAGAAAAATATTTTGATGATGATGAAATGTGGGATAATGCTGAGAATAAGTTAAGAGAGGTATTAAATGAATTAAATATTGATTATTACGAAGCAATTGGAGAGGCCGCTTTTTACGGACCTAAATTAGATGTAGAAGTAAAACCTGCCATTGGTCCAGAAGTGACTTTATCTACTTGTCAATTAGACTTTTTACTTCCAAGAAGATTTGATTTAACTTATGTGGATAAGGATGGTGAGAAAAAAGTGCCTGTTGTTCTACATCGTGCAATATTTGGAACTTTTGATCGATTCACGGCCTTTATCATTGAAGAATTAAAAGGTGTATTTCCACTTTGGCTTTCACCAACTCAAATAAATGTTATACCAGTAAATAACTTATATCATTTAGATTATGCAAAAAGTGTTGTTTCCATGTTACAAAATGAAAAATTTAGAGTAGAATTAGATGATCGAAATGAAAAACTTAGTTATAAAATGAGAGAATCTGTTGTGAAAAAAAATCCAATTACCATTATATTAGGTCAAAAAGAAGTAGATGAAAAAAATATTTCTTATCGACTTTATGGAAGTGATGAAACTCATACAGTTTCTACAGAAGAATTCTTAGAATATTTAAAAGAAAGAATGGAAAAGAAAAACTAATAAATGAGGATTTAAAAAGTCCTTTTTTTCATAAATATTTTGAAAAAGTGGTTAGAAAAAGGTGTGAAAAGCTTCAAAAAAGTGGTTAGAAAAACGTGCAAAAAATGCGTAAAAGTGGTTAGAAAAAGGTGAAAAATATTGAAAACATCACCTATTTGTGATATATTTCCATTAGGTGGTAGAATGAAAAGAAAAATTTATGATACTCTTTTAGATTGGAAAGAAAATGGAACCAAACCTTTTATGCTTTTAGGTGCAAGACAAGTTGGGAAGACATATATTATTGATCAATTTTGTCAAAATGAATTTAAAAATTATGTAAAAGTCAATTTACTAGAAGATAAAAATATTATAGAACTATATGAAACAAATAAAAGTTCTGATGATTTATTTAATGAATTAAAAGTCATGCTTGGCATGGATTTAGAAGAACCTGATACCATTTTATTTATTGATGAAATTCAAGAATCCGAAAGTTTAATTTCTGAATTAAAATATTTTTGTGAAAAACATCCAAAAATGAAAGTCATTGTGGCAGGTTCTTTATTAGGAGTCAAATTAAAAAGATTTTCCAAATCGTTTCCTGTTGGTAAAGTTCGAATGGTTACGATGTATCCTATGGATTTTGAGGAATATTTAATGGCCCTAGATCAAAATCTTTTAATAGAAAAAATTAAAGAAAGCTATAAAGAAGATAAACCTTTAGCCGCGCCGATTCATGAAATGGCTTTAAAATTCTATCGTTATTATCTAATTACTGGAGGTTTGCCAGAAAGTGTTCAAAATTTTATAGATGTATCTTGTGATTTAATTAAATATAATACGAGTATTCTAAGCGATATTTTAACTTCTTATTTTAATGACATGAAAAAATATACAACATCAGGTGAGAATTTAAAAATCGAAAAAACCTATCGATCTATTCCATCTCAAATTTCAAATCCTGCCAATAAATTTCAATTTAGTAAGATTGAAAAAAATGCAAAAAGAAGAGATTATGAACTTCCATTAGATTGGTTAGAAGCAAGTCATTTAGTACAAACTTCTTTCTGTGTTTCAAAACCAGATATTCCTTTGAAAGGTTTCGCAGATTTTTCAACTTTTAAATTGTTTATAAGCGATGTTGGAATTTTAAATTTTCTATTAGAAATTCGTGCCGTAGATATTATAGAAGATCGTCTTTCTTTATTAAAAGGTGCCATAACAGAAAATTATGTTGCAAATGCACTCACTTGTAATGAACACACTTTATTTTATTGGCAAAGTGAAGGAATCGCCGAAATAGATTTTCTATTATATACTGATGATGGCATTATTCCATTAGAAGTAAAATCCAATGCGAATACTCAGTCCAAAAGTTTAAATGTCTACATAGAAAAATATAAACCAAAATATTCAATCAGAGTTAGTTCTAAAAATTTTGGCTATGATAAAGTAAAGAAAATAAAATCAGTTCCTTTGTATGCCGTTTTTTGCATTAAAAAATAAAAAGAAAGGACTTGTATGAATACATTAGAAAATTTACAAAAATCAAAATTTCGTAGTAAGTTTCATTTAAGTGAAAAAGATAAAAATTATATTCATGAAAAGAAAATAGATGTGATAAAGTCTCATGCTAAAGATTTTATCAAAACAAGGTTAGCAATATTTCCAACTAAAAATGATGGACATCAAACGCCTTGGAAAGGACATCCTGTTTTTGTTGCTCAACATGCGACGGCGACGTGTTGTCGTGGTTGTCTAGAAAAATGGCATCACATTCCTAAAAATAGAGAATTAACAAGTGATGAACAAGAAAAAATTGTAAATCTCATTTTGGATTGGATTCAAAAAGAAATGGAGGGGTATAGATGAAAATAGATTTAAGTCGAATGGCTCTTTTTATCATTTATAAAGATGATATTCAATTTATAAAAAAGAAAAAAGGTTTTAATTATCATATTGAATATTATTTAGCACTTGCTAAAAAAGACCCAAAAATAAAAGAGATTTTATCAATGTTTTCGATTCCAGATTTATTAGAACATCCAAGTGAAGTACATCCAACTATCAATTTAGAAATTGGAAAATCTGGGTATGTCCTTCTTTTAAATATGGTTCCTCAAATACCCACGCCATCATCTATTTTTGTTGCGTGTATGCCAGAAAGTATCAACGATTATCAAAAAGAAGTTTTATCCTCTTTAGTAGAAGAGCCTTACGAATTTTTAGATTTTGGAGTTTATCAAAAAGAGTTATCTAATTATAAATCTTTTATGAAAGAAGAAGATTATGGCAAAGAAAATTTTTATTTGATAAAAAAATATTTAGAAACACAAGAAAACCACAAAAAAATATAAAAATATCGAAAAAAAGTGATAGAATAGAGATGTGAGTAGGTGGTAGTATGTTTTCTAAAGAAGATTTAGATTTTTATCAAGGGTTAAATCTTTATGAACGATCCTATGAATTAGTGAAAAATTTATTTAAAGAAAAATTAGATAAAGGAAATAGTAATTATTTAGATCATTTGGAACATGTGAGTCAAGATTTTAAAGATGAAAGAAAAAAATCGATGGCTTTAATGCATGATGTATTGGAAGACACCAATGTGACCAAAGAAGATTTAATGCTTCTAGGGTATGACAAAGATTTCATTCATGTATTAGAATTACTTACCAATACGTTTCATACCTATGAAGAATATATTGAAAATTTAATTAATTCCAATAATAAAGATGCGTTTGAAATTAAAATGAAAGATTTACTTCATAATATGGATTTAACAAGAGTTAAAAAAATTACTCAAAAAGATTTAAAAAGAACCGAAAAATATATTAAAGCCTACCTACGAATTATAGAAAAATTGGAGAGTGAAGAAAATGTTAGATAGAAAATTTGTAAGAGAAAATAAAGAATTAGTAAAAGAAAATATCAAAAAGAAATTTCAAGATCATAAATTACATTTAGTAGATGAAGTGATTGAACTTGATGAAAATGTGCGTAAATTAAAATTAGAAGGCGATAATTTAAGACAAGAAAGAAATGAAATCAGTAATCAAATAGGTCTTTTGATGAGAGAAAAAAAACAAGAAGAAGGAAATGCTTTAAAACAAAAAGTAGTTGAAATCAATCAAAAATTAGAAAATATCGAAGAAGAGGAATCTAAACTAAATGATGAAATTACAGAAAAAATGATGATGATTCCAAACATGATTGCAGAGGATGTTCCAATTGGAGAAGATGACTCTAAAAATGTAGATGAAGCTCATTTTGGAGATCCTGTTGTGCCAAATTTTGAAATTCCATATCATGCAGATATTATGGCATCTTTTAACGGTATTGATAAAGATGCCGCATCAAAAGTAAGTGGAACAGGATTTTATTATTTAATGGGAGATATTGCAAGACTTCATTCGGCAGTTCTTGCTTATGCAAGAGATTTTATGATTGATAAAGGATTTACTTATTGTATTCCACCTTTTATGATTCATGGAGATGCCGTAAATGGAGTGATGTCTTTTGAAGAAAAAGAAAACATGATGTATAAGATTGAAGGAGAAGATTTATATTTAATTGGAACAAGTGAACATTCTATGATTGCCAAATTTAAAGATCAAATTTTAAAAGAAAGTGAACTTCCAATTACGATGACTTCTTATTCTCCTTGTTTTCGAAAAGAAATAGGTTCTCATGGAATTGAAGAAAGAGGAGTTTATCGAATCCATCAATTTGAAAAACAAGAAATGATTGTCATTTGTAAACCAGAAGATAGTGATGAGTGGTATGACAAAATGTGGCAGTATTCTGTAGAGTTATTTCGTAGCTTAGATATTCCTGTTCGTAAATTGGTTTGTTGTTCAGGCGATTTAGCCGATTTAAAATATCGTTCTTGTGATATTGAGGCTTGGAGTCCAAGACAACAAAAATATTTTGAAGTTTGTTCTTGTTCTAATTTAACGGATGCTCAAGCAAGAAGATTATCTATAAAATATAAAAAAGAAAATGGCGAAAAAGAATACGCTCATACTTTAAATAATACAGTGATTGCGCCACCTAGAATGTTAATAGCTTTTCTAGAAAATAATTTACAAGAAGATGGAAGTGTCAAAATCCCTAAAGTATTACAACCATACATGGGTGGAAAAGAGAAAATCGAAAAGAAGTAGTTCTTTTAAATCCTTATTGTATAAAACAAGCCTGTGCGAATCATTTCATTATAGATTTAGAATATTATCAAATTATAGAAAAATTAAAAAAAACATAAAATGGCCTAAGTATTCATGCTTTTTTGCTATTTATTTAATGGTAAAATGATATAAGCTCAAAAAAAGATTAGTTGCTTATAAAAAGAAGTTCTGTAACTTCTTTTTTATATTTATTTACCTATAAAGTAAAATATCATTGAAGAAAAATGCCACAAGTGGCAAAAATCTTTAGCTAAGAAAGTTTTTCCAATTCAACCAAAAAAAGTTAAATCCAAAAAGTTTTTCCAATTCAACCAAAAAACTTTTCGCTTTAAAAATTTTATTATATAACATTATATGAGGTAATGAAATTGAAATGCTTTAAATGTGAATTTGATAATGTGAGTGTGGTAATAATGGGTATATGAGAATCAAAATTTGATTCTTTTTAAGTGCAACAATTTTAAAAATAAAGTTCAAAAGAAATTATTCTCAAAATGGAATAAACCTCTATGTAAAGAACTAATTTATTTACTGATTTTGTCAAAAACGTATGTTATAATAACATATAAGATATCGTAGTGAAGTGATGTAAATTGAAGTGCCCTAATTGTGGATTTGATAATGTGAGTGGAGATAAATTTTGTAGTCATTGTGGAAATGAATTATCGCAAAAAGTGGAACAAGAAATTGTTCATTCAAAACCCATTCCACCTAGTTCTTCAAAAATTAAAAACAATAAAAAATTATTTATTATTTTAGGTGTTTTGTTAGCAATAGTTATAATCATTATTGGAGTCGTGATGATAGTCAATAAAACGAATGAATTTGAAGATCCGTTTGAAGATATTGAGGATTTAACCACCATAGATACTTCTTCAACTATAAAAGAACATCAAACTGTGAACTCGTTTACTAAAAAAATTGATGAAGATTATAAAAATGGTAATTTATCAAGTGACGATTATATAATGCAATTTGCATATTCCATTTATGATACAAGTAAAATAGATGAGAAATATCAATCGACTACATTAGATGTTCATGAACCAAGAGAGCTTTTTGAAAAAATGGGAAGTATGATTCATGAATTATCAGATGAAACAATAGTGTATATATTTGAAAAATATACTTTAAGCGATGTTGAATGGAATGTTTCAGAAGATACTGGAGTCGTAGGAACTTCAAATAATGAAATTAATGATTATGAAGTTAAGCATTAGTAAATAGTGATTCTAATTTAAGTAAACTTGATCAAGTTAAGTTATCAAATAATGAACATTTTCTAATTTATTATACGAAAGATGGTAAAAATGCTATTACAGATTCTGATGCCACAAAAATAGGAACATTTTTAGAGTCAGTAGTCTCTTCTTATCAATCAAAATATGGATTAGATTTTAATTATGAAGCTCAATATGATTTTTGGAGTGCATCCACATTAACTAGTTGTACACCTGGTACTTCGGAAGGTAAAGCCTGTAAGTTATTAAAAAACAATAATATAGATACCAAATATTTGAATACGGCCATGCCTGTATATAGGGAATTTCCAAAAATAAAATTACCAATTATGGAGTAATAAGAACACTCCATTTTTTAATATGTTCTTGTC
>CANQRJ010000057.1 GCA_947626215.1 uncultured Bacilli bacterium | reverse complement strand
GCAAATTTCTTTACTTATTCACATGAAAAAAAGATAGTTTTTACTTTTTCTATCTTTTTATGTCTGAATAGTTACAAATGCTAAAAATGACAATAAATAGCAGAAATCATTTTTACTACGTACAATTGTATTAAATTTTCAAGAAAAAAGATAGTCAAAAATCTAATCTTTTGATATAATGAATTTGGAAGGGTGGTGAAAAGATGTTTGTACCATTAAAAGTAACAACAGATTACACAATGTTACAAAGTATAATTACCATTCCTAAACTTTTACTTTTCTTACAAAAATATCAAATATCTATCTGTGGAATTTGTGACAAAAATTTATATGGAGTTATGGAATTTTATGATACGATGGAGAGTAATCATATAAAACCCATCATTGGATTAGAAATTACGATAAATTCCATTCCTCTTTATTTATATGCAAGAGATAACATAGGATATTCTCATTTACTTAAAATTCATACCATAAAAGAAAGGCGAGAACTAACCATTTTAGATTTAGAAACAAGAGAAGAACACTTAAATATTGTCTTACCATATCAAGAAATAAATTATTTTGAAACGTTCTCTTTTTCTCATTTTTATATAGGTTGCAGTTCTTCTTATGAAAAAAATAATGCTTTCATAAAAACGCGTCATGTCATAAATTGTCCTGATTTAAAAGCATTTTCGAAAAAAGAAGAACCATGTCTTCGAATGTTAAAAGCCATTGATACAGGCTCTTCTTATCGTGATATTTTAGAAGAAAATATCGAAAGAAATTGTTTTGAAACTTTTTACAAAGAAGATTTTTTAGATGAAAGCACAAAAGAATTTATAGATTCTTGTAATGTCAAAATAGATAAAAGTAAAAAATATATCCCTGTATTTGACAAAAAGATTTCCTCATCTAATCTTTTATTTTCACTTGCCAAAAAAGGGTTAGAAAAAAGATGTAACCAAAACATTCCATTAAAATATGCCGAGAGACTAAAATACGAATTATCAGTCATTCAAAAAATGGGTTTCTGTGATTATTTTTTAATTGTTTATGATTATGTAAAATATGCGAAGACAAGTGGCATCTTAGTAGGAGCAGGACGTGGAAGTGCCGTAGGGTCATTAGTCAGTTATTCTCTAGGAATTACGGATGTAGATCCCTTAGAGTATGATTTATTATTTGAACGGTTTTTAAATCCAGATCGTGTTACAATGCCCGATATTGATATTGATTTTGAAGAGGAAAGAAGAGACGAAGTCGTCGAATATGTAAAAAAAAGATATGGAAATGAATGTGTTGGAAACATTTTAACCTTTGGAACATTAAAAAGTAAATTAGTCTTAAGAAGTGTAGGAAAAGCGCTAGAAATGAATCCAAATTTGATAGATGCTTTTGTAAATAAAATAGATGCCAAGCTATCATTAAAAGAAAATTTAAAAAATAAAGAAATAACATATTTTATAGAAACGAATGAAGGAATCAAAAAAATGTATGAAATTTCTTTAAAATTAGAAGGCTTAAAAAAACACACGGCTACCCATGCCGCAGGAGTTGTGATTAGTTCAGTTTCCTTAGATGAAGTAATACCGATTCATTATAATGACAAAGAACTTCTTACAGGAGTCACGATGAACTATTTAGAAGAATTAGGATTATTAAAAATGGATTTTCTAGCTTTAAGAAACTTAACAATTATGAAAAATGTTTTAAATTTAATAAAAGAGTATACAAAAGAAAATTTAGACATTCATAAAATTCCTTTAAATGATCCAAAAGTATTAGAACTATTTACCAAAGGAAATACTATTGGGATTTTTCAATTTGAAAGTGAAGGAATGAAAAATTTCTTAAAAAAATTAAAACCTACGAAATTTCTAGATTTAGTCTCTGCCATTGCCTTATATCGACCAGGTCCGATGGAAAATATCGATACTTATATTAGAAGAAAAGAAGGGCTAGAACCGATAAACTATTTACATGATGACTTAATTTCAATATTAAAAGAAACGTATGGAATCATCGTGTATCAAGAACAAATTATGCAAATTTTAGTAAAAATTGGAGGATTTCGTTTTTCTGAAGCCGACGTGATTAGAAGAGCTATGTCGAAAAAGAAAAAAGAGACCATTGAAAATTTTAAAGAACAATTTTTAAAAGGAGCCGAAAAAAATGGGTATGATTTATCCTTAGCCAAAGAAATATTTGATTTAATTTTAAAATTTGCCAACTATGGGTTTAATAAATCTCATTCGGTATCTTATGCCTTAATAGGGTATCAAATGGCTTACTTAAAATGTTACTATCCCGTTTATTTCATCGCGAATCGATTAAATATGAGTATCAATGAAATCGATAAAACAAAAGAATATTTAGCCCTTGCTAAAAAAATGGGTTTGACGATTTTACCTGTAGATATTAATAAAAGTGAAAATACTTATAAAATAGAAGGAAAGTCTCTACGTGTTCCATTTGTAATTATTAAAACATTAGGAGAAGAAATGAGTAAAACCATTATTCAAAATCGTACCACTCCGTATATAGATTTCTTTGACTTTGCCGCGAGAACTTATGGAAAAAATATCACAAGAAAGACGATGGAATCTTTAATCTCTGCCGGAGCTTTTGATACATTCACAAAAAATCATAATACCTTAAGAGCTAACATCGATTCGGCTTTAAACTATGCCGTTTTAAGAGGAGATTTAGAAGAAGATTATGTCATGAAACCAACTTTAGAAGAAAAAGAAGAAGAAACTCTAGAAGAGAAAAGAAAAGAGGAGTATAATAGTTTTGGATTCTATTTAAGTAATCATCCATCAAGCAAATACATCAGTGAAAATATTATGAAACTAGATCATATTACAAGATGCTTTAATAAGCATATTGAATGTGTCGTATTCATTGAAAAAATAAAACAAATTACAACGAAGAAAAATGAACGAATGGCCTTTGTGACGGCAAGCGATGAAACAGATTCTGGAAACTTTGTCGTGTTTGCAAGTACGATGAAATATCTTGATGCAGTAACGGTGGGGGATCTTGTAAAAGTAGAAGGAAGAGTAGCAAGAAGAATGGCCGACTATCAAATTAATGTCAATAAATTAGAAAAAATAAATGAGGGAGAAGAAGTATGAAAGAGGAAGTAAAAAGATTTTTAAATAGCATTTCTTATGAAGGCAGTGAGGAAGAATTAAAAGACTTAGAAATTGAAAAAGTGTTATTTCACAAAATGGAAAAATACTATGAAGTCATTTTTAGCGAGGAAAAAGTCTTACCTTATGAAGTCGCGAATCTCTTAGTAACCACGGCGTTAAATAAAATTCATGGAGAATCTCCTTGTAAAATAACATTTCATTATAAAGAAGTGACGGAAGAAGATCTCTTAGAATATGTGACAAATATCTTAAAAATCATTCGTATCAAAAAGCCATCTTTAGGAAGTATTTTAGAACACTTTTCTTTAAGGGATCATACCCTTACTTTTGAAGTGTCAAATAAAACCGAAGAAGAAGGAATGAAAGAAGAATTTGAAAACATTAAAAAAGAAATTCATTTATTTGGATTAGAGGATGTAGAATGTAAAACTGTTTTTAACGAAGAATTACAAAAAAGTGTCAAAGAAGAAATTGAGGCTAGTAAAAAAGAAACCAAAGTCATTGAAGAAACCCCTAAAATAGAAGGAAATCTTATCGTGGGAAAAGAAATTGATAAAGAGCCGACTTCCATTTCAAATGTTGGAAGTGATGCCAAAAATGTAGTTTTTGAGGCTTATGTTTTTGGCGTCGATTCCTTCGAAAGAGATACCATTAATATCATTACATTAAAAGTAAGTGATAAAACGAATTCCATTTTAGCCAAAATATTTCAAAAAGACAAAAAGAAATATCTTAGTATTTTAAAATCAATTAAAGTTGGTTCTTGGTATCGAATGGAAGGAAATGTAGAATATGATAATTTTGCAAAAGACTTAGTCCTTGCCATTCGAAATATGGAGAAAATTCCATCCAAAGATGAAGTAATGGAAGACGATGCCGAATTAAAAAGAGTGGAACTTCATGCACATACCATGATGAGTGCGATGGACTCTGTCGTTCCTTATGAAGAAAAAGATCCAAGAAATATTGTAAAACATGCAATTGCCCTAGGTCATAAAGCCGTCGCCGTGACAGACCATAACTGTGTTCAAGCTTATCCTGAACTTTTTCACACTGTAAATGCCTATAACAAAGGAAAAGAAGGAAAAGATCGTTTTAAAGTTTTATACGGAGCCGAGATGAACTTAGTAAATGATGATGTCGATGTCATTTATAATAGTAAAGAATATAATTTATTAGAAGAAACCTATGTCGTATTCGATACAGAAACAACCGGTTTTTATGCCGGATCCGATCAAATGATTGAAATCGGAGCCGTGAAAATCAAAAATGGAGTGATTTTAGATCGATTTGACGAATTAATAGATCCTCACCGTCCCGTTCCTAAAAAAATTACAGAACTAACTTTTATCACCGATGAAATGCTAAAAGGAAAAGATAATGAAGAAAATGTCACGAAACGATTCTTTGAATGGGCAGGGGACTGTCCGATGGTGGCCCATAATGCCAAATTTGATATTTCATTTATGAAAGCCGCTTGTAATAAATACAATTTAGATGAATTTACTTATACCGTTATTGATACGATGAGTATGGCAAGAATGTTACATCCTGAGTGGCCGAATCACAAACTTCAAACACTCACAAAACGACTTGATGTACCATGGGACGAAGAAAAACACCATCGTGCCGATTATGATGCCGAAGGAACGGCCCTTGCTTTTTATAAAATGTGTAAAACTTTATTTGACCGTAATATTGCTACCACTACTCAGTTATTAGAAGACATTGATATGGAGTCTTTAGTCCGGTTCGCATTTCCATTTCACGCGACGATGCTTGTAAAAAATAAAGTAGGCTTAAAAAACTTATTTAAAATCGTTTCCATAGCCAATACCAAATATTTATATAAAAATGAACAACCTAAAATTCCTCGAAAAGAAGTAAATGACTTAAGAGAAGGATTATTATTAGGTTCAGGATGTATTAATGGCGAAATTTTTGATAAAGCAGGTTCCAAAGAAGATGAAGAATTAGTAAACATGATGAGTTTTTATGATTATATTGAGGTTCAACCTATTTCTGCATTTACTCATTTAATCGGACCTGATCAAAAATTTAGCAATCGCGTCGAGGCCGAAGAATATTTAAAAAGAATTGTAAGAGTTGCAAAAGAAGCCGGAAAACCTGTTGTAGCAACGGGAGATGTTCATAATTTAACTAAAGAAGATAAGATTTACCGTGAAATCATCGTAAATCAAAAATTCAATGGAAAATTGCATCCATTAAATCGAAGAGGACTAGAAGTTCCAAATATGTATTTTAAAACAACGAAAGAAATGCTTGAAGACTTTGCCTTTTTAGGAGAAGAAGTGGCTTATGAAATTGTAGTAACAAATACAAATAACTTAGCCGATCAAATCGAAGAAGTAGAAGTTATCCCAAATACTCATGGAATTCCTTTCGCACCAGTTATTGAAAACTCTCAAATGACCGTGACCGAAATGGTTTATAATAAAGCAAAAGAGTGGTATGGAGAGCCTTTACCTTATCACATTGAAGAAAGAATCGCTCTAGAGCTTTATGGAGCCCCTTTTATCGATGCTGTGAAGAAAAATGCAGGGTCTGAAGAACCACAAGTCATTTATAAAAGATTACATGAAGTAGTTTTAAAAGGACCAGATGCCGTTCAAAAAGAAATCTTTGATAGTTTAAGAATAGAAGACCAAGAGTCCTCTAACGAAGACTTAATGGCCGCGGCAAAAGGAAAGATGACCGCGATTATTGGAGCAAATTTCGATGTCATTTATTTAATTGCTCAAAAATTAGTCAAACACTCTAACGACGAAGGATTTTTAGTAGGAAGTCGAGGTTCCGTTGGTTCTAGTTTTGTAGCCAATTTAATGGGAATTACTGAAGTGAATTCTTTAGCACCTCACTACCGATGCCCAAATTGTAAAAGCAGTTATTTCGAAGATGAAAGTGGCGAATCATTAGGAAACACTTACAAATGTGGATATGATTTACCTGATAAAAATTGCCCTAAATGTAATACCCCTTTACATAAAGAAGGCCATGACATTCCATTTCAAACATTCTTAGGTTTTAATGCCGACAAAGTTCCAGATATTGATTTGAATTTTTCCGATTTAAACCAAGCAAGTGCTCATGAATACACAAAAGTTTTATTCGGTGTAGATAATGTCTACCGTGCCGGGACCATTGGAACTGTAGCCGAGAAAACGGCTTATGGTTATGTAAAAGGGTACTGTGAGGCTAAAAATATAATCTTAAGAAATATCGAAATTGAAAGACTTGCCATTGGTTGTACAGGATGTAAAAGAACGACGGGTCAACACCCTGGAGGAATTGTTGTTATCCCTGGGTATAAAGAGGTCTATGACTTTACCCCATTTCAATATCCTGCCGAAGATCCAACCAGTGCTTGGCGAACAACTCACTTTGATTACCATGCCATTGATGAATGTGTTTTGAAACTAGATATATTAGGACACACCGACCCAACTCAACTTCGAATGATTCAAGATTTAACCGGTGATGATATCACAAAAGTTCCATTAGACGATAAAGAAACGATGAGCATTTTTACGAGTACAAAAGCACTAGGTGTCACACCAGATCAAATTCTTTGCGATACAGGAACATTGGGTGTCCCAGAGTTTGGTACCCCATTCACGATTCAATTAGTAAAAGATACCAAACCAAAAACCTTTGCCGAATTAGTAAAAATATCAGGACTTTCTCACGGGACCGATGTTTGGTTAGGAAATGCTCAAGAACTCATTCAAAATAATGTTGTACCATTTAGTAAAGTCATTGGTTGTCGAGATGACATCATGGTAGAACTCATGTATGGAGGACTTGAACCTTTTAAAGCATTTAAAATTATGGAATTTGTAAGAAAAGGAAAAGCAACCAAAGATCCAAACACATGGGCCGAATATAAAGACATTATGGAAAAAGCAAAAATTCCAAAATGGTTTATCGATTCTTGTTTTAAAATCAAATACATGTTTCCAAAAGCACATGCCGCAGCCTATGTAATGAGCGCTTTCCGTGTTGCTTGGTACAAAGTTCATAAACCTCTTGTTTATTATGCTACTTATTTTTCAACAAGACTTACGGATTTCGATGTCGATGCCATGGTAAAAGGGTATGATGCCATTCGTCAAAAAATTATGGATTTACAAAGTAAAGGCTATGACATGACGAATAAAGAGTCCTCCGTATTAGAAACTCTTCGTATTGCTCTAGAAGCATCGGCAAGAGGAATCAAATTTAAAACGATTGATATTGAAAAAAGTGATGGAGTAAACTTTATTATGGAAGAAAGTGAAAATGCTTTAATTTTACCATTTCGTTCTTTAGATGGACTAGGGGATGCCGTTGCAACCAAAATTATGGAAGAAAGAAATGAAAAATCATTTTATAGTATTGAAGACTTTCAAATTCGTGGAAAAGTAAATCAAACGACCATTGAAAAAATGCGTACAATGGGAATCTTTGGCTCAATGCCTGAAACAAGTCAATTAAGTTTATTTTAGAAAGTAGGGGTAAAAAATGGAACAAAATAAAAATATTTTTGAGTTTGTAAGTAGAGTATACATACTAGAAACAGTAGATGAAATGGGAAAAAAGAAATGGATTTCATTTGAAACATTTGATGAATTAAATCGAATTATAAAAGAACAACCTATGGGAGTTTCTTGGGAATATGGGTACCGTTATACTTATGGAAATAACCCCATCCTTTTTAAAAATTTAGAAGAAGTCAATTCTTTTATTCAAGATTTAGATTCTGACATCTCACTTGATTCGGATTATGAAGAATATGCAACCATAGAAGAAGATTACATAATAAACTCCAAAGAAGATTATTTAAAAATAGATGATTATGACATTACCTTCTTTTCTTCCATCGGAAAATATACCTACTTAGATAACGAAGTTCGGTTTGCCAATGAATACTCTAAAAAACGTTTTGAAGATGATTTAGAAGGACCTACTTTACAAAGAAAAATAAGTTAAAAAATTTGCAATGATAAGAAAAAAAGGTAGAATGATAGGAGCTTTCAAAGAAAACTTTTGAAAGCAATTCTCTTCATAAGAAGAGAACATTTTTTCCTGACATACTCTGAGTAGAGATGATGAAAGTTCTAAAATATTAGAACTTTTTTTATTTGTTTTAATATAAAATAATAGCCAACAAAATGCTTGACATACGTATGTATGAGTAGTACAATGTGATTAGAAACAGGGAGGATTGAAAAAATGAAACAAAAAGAAATGAATTACCCATTATTAAATGATCGGGTTGTAAAAAAATTATTTTTAAATGGAAGTGAGGAGAGTAAAGAATATTTTCTTTTAATTACAAGTCTTGCAACAGGAAT
>CANQRJ010000056.1 GCA_947626215.1 uncultured Bacilli bacterium | reverse complement strand
CTTTTAAAAAGAAATGTAGTAGAAAGAGCAAAAATAGTAGACTTTATAGCTACAGTAGATGGAGTAAAAACACATATTGAAATGAACTCATCCGATCAAAGTTGGCTCCATCTAAGAAACTTAAACTTTTTCAGTACCATTTTTAGTAAAGAAACCGAAGTAGGAGATGCATATGATGTAAATACAAAATTTTTACATATTGATTTTACTTATGGATTAAAAGAAAGTAAGAGATTACCAAGAGTGATTGAATACAAAATACAATCGGATGAGAAAATCAAATATGTAAGTAACATCACAATGATTGAATACAACATGGACAAAATTAAGAGGACGTGGTATAATGTAATAGATGAGCATGAAAGAAAACTTTATCAATATCTAAGTATATTAGATGCGGATAAAGAAGATTTAGAAGAGATGGAGAAAGATGCGTTTATGAAAAAGTATCAAGAGAAAGTAGAGAAACTAAATGAAAATAAAGAATTCACAAGTTTCTTAACTCATGAACAAGATATTCAATTTCAGTTAAACACAGAAAGACTAGAAGGCAAACGTGAAGGCGAAGCCATCGGCGAAAAACGTGGCGAAAAACGTGGCGAAAAGCGTGGCAAAAAACTTGGTGAAAAAAATAAACAACTAGAAATTGCCCGTAAGATGCTAGGAAAATCTGATATATCTTATATATCAGAAGTCACAGGACTGCCAATAGAGACAATCAAAGAATTACAAAAGAATTAGTATCATTTGCTAATTCTTTTTATTTTACAAAACCATCCCAATTATTCCTCTATCAAAGTAGTAAAATTATCTATTTTCCAAGTATCATCTTCTTTTTCTAAATTTAATTCATAAAAATCATTTCTACGGCATATAAGATCTTCGTCACAAAGTTTAATATTTTCTCTTGCAATAATTTTATCATTAGTCGCAGACTCTAAAACAAGTAGCTCTTCTGAAACATCATAACTTGGAATGGCGCTTGTTACATAAATACTATCAAACAAATCTCGAGGAGCCATATAAATTCTACTTGATAAAAGAACATCTTTTTTTGGTTCAATTTCTGTAAACTGATTCCAATATTCATTATAAGCATCTAAAGTTAATAAACCTCTTAAATCATTTAAAAATGTTTCATTTACCACAAGATATTTTTCGTTATCTTCTTCTGTATAATCTAAGGCAACATCACCAATAAGATAAAATTCAGCATTTTTGAAAAAATCTTTTAAAGCCATTCTTCTTTCTTCGACTAATTCTCTGATTTCTTGCTCACTCATATCACTAGAATTTCTAAATATAATTTCTTCCTCTTGAGGTTCTTCTGGAGATAAGTCATAAGTTTGTCTAGTTCGAATAAAGTTCATAACTACAACTATTACTAACACGAATAATAAGGCAACTATTAAAGCTAAACCAACGCGTATCCATTCTTTTTTTCTCATTCTTACTCCTCCTTAAGAATCGTTTTAATTTTAAAACGTACTCTTTGCATTGTATTATCTATTTGTTTTGGACTTTTGTCAAGTATTTTTGCAATTTCATTATAATTCAAATCTTTCATCATGTACAGAAAAACTTCGTATTCAAATTGAGATAATTCTTTCTTAATCTTTTCATAACGATTTTTCTCTGTTTCTTTTTCACTATATTTAATAGAAGGATCCAGTCTTATATCTCCAATCATTTCTTTTAAAGAATTTCCATCCTCATTGTATTCATAATCCAAAGATAAACTATCTTGAATGATTTTATGCTTAGTGGATTGATGTTTTTTTATATAATTAATTAACTTTCTTTCAATACATACTTGCATAAAAGTTTTGAAACTTGCATCTTTTTCCTCGTTAAAATGATTAATCGCATCCGTAAATCCAACATTCGCTTCTTGTAGTAAATCATTTTTATCAATTCCTAGTTTTCTTGCAGTAGAAGAATACCGTTTTACAATACTTTGAATAAGAGGAACATATTTTTCATATAAACTATTTCTTACTTCTTCGTTTGTTTCCCCTATCATATTCATTAAGACAGAATCTCCTTCATCATCATAATTCATGAAAGACCTCCCATTTTATAAATAAGAATTCCAGACGCAACAGAGGCATTTAAACTATTCACTTTTCCAACCATCGGAATTGAAACAATTTCATCACAGTTTTTACGTACCAACTGGCTCATTCCTTTTCCTTCATTTCCAATTACTAAAACGATCTTTCCAGAAAAATGAATTTGATTCATATCTCTTCCATCCATAGCAGATCCATAAATAAAAAAGTCTTTTTCTTTTAATTTTCGAATAGCGTCCACAAGATTGGTAACTTTCACAATTTTCACATTAGAAGTCGTCCCCACACTCGTTTTCATAACTGTATCTGTAACTTCAACACTTCGATCTTTAGGGATAATAATGGATTTCACTCCTGCCGCCTCGGCTGTTCGAATAATAGCTCCAAAGTTATGAGGATCTTCTAAATGATCTAACAAAACAATAAAATCTTCATCAAAAAGAGATTCTAAAGAGGAATAGACAAAATCATTTCGTTCAAACAAAATTCCTTGATGATTTTGCTTACACATTTTATCTAAAACATTAGGTTCCACCAAAAGATATTGAATTTTATTTTCCTTTAAATAAGCAAATAACTCATTATCTTTTTTCATTTTACTAACATAAACTTTACGAATTTCTTTAGGATTCGTCATATATAAAACATTTTTTCCGTATGCTAGCATAAATTAACACCTCTTTTTTTAAACAATGTTATTATACAATACTTTTGTTTGTGATGCAAGCAAATAAAAAAGCAGGAAAAGTGAACTTATTTTCCTGTTTCAGTATTAATTTTGAGCCCATAATCTCTTCAATATGCGGTCAAAGTAAAATGCACGATTAATACTGGTGTGCATATCCTTATTATTCCTTTTCTATTTTATTTTATCATTCCTATTTTTTCCAAACGAGAAGCTTCTTCGGCATTAATAGCAATGGCAATAACAATCACATAAGCAATGATGTAAAACCAAAGCATCAAAACAACAAAATGAGAAAGTCCACCATATAAAATATCATAATGAGCTATATGATTCACATAAAAAGAATAAACACCTGTTGAAATAACAAAACCTAAAGTAGTAAAGATTGCCCCTTTCGTAGTCGCAGAACTTGGTACATTTCGATCAGGGGCTAAAGTATAAATAATCTTAATTAATAGGAAAATTAACAACCAGGATACAGGACCTTTTGATAAATTAATGAAAAAAGTAATCACAAAAGTAACCGTTTCATTCATATTAACGTACTTTATAAGTTCAATAAATTTATCCCCAAAAGCAGGAACCACCAATAAAAATAGAATAAGTAATATAAAAATGAATGTCATAATAAAAGATTTAATCATTCTTTTAAAATAACCAGAATTCTCACACTCATAAAGTTGATTCGAAGTGACAATAATGGAATTGGCACCCGATGACGCGGCCACGAAGGAAACACAAAAGGGGATGAAAAACTGAGGGCCAAATTGAATATCTTCAATAATCGGCATCACTAAACTCCTAATCTCACTTCCAAAAGCTTTTTGTAAAAAATTACCAAAAAAGTCAAAAGAAACATGGAAAAAAGTCGCACCATAAATAATTAAAGTCACCATAGGAACGACGGCAAGTAAAAAAAAGAAAGCAAGTTGTCCTGGTAGGATTAGCATTTGACTTTTTCTAAGTAACTTCCATAACCGACCAAAAACATTTTTTGCTTTCTCTAATAATTTCATTTTTCTTCTTCCTTTTTATTCTCTTTTTGTTTTTTAATATCTTCAATACACTCATTTAAGGCATCTTCAATAGATTTTAAATTTGTTTCTATCATACTATAAGAAACAGTAACACCATAGTCATATGGAAGACTCTTAAATTCTTTTTTAAGTTTATTCAAATAACTTGTAATTTGTTTTTGATTATAACCGACTAAATAAACAACAAATTCATTTCCATTTGTTCGAATAATATCCGTATTATCTAATTGAGTTTTAATTAAACTATTAGCAGCCGATTTAATCTGACGATCTCCTTCTTCATAACCTAAGGTATCATTAATTTCTTGTACTTTATCTAAGTCAATCATAATAATACTTTGTGGATAAATCGTATTTTTATTCCAACTAGACATATTTTCATTCAAATAATTTCGATTTTTTAAAGAAGTTAATTGGTCAATATATTTTAAACGATCTTCTTTTTTAACTTTTTTCTGCATTCTAACTTTTTTACTAGAGCGATAAATTAAAAGTAATATAATTCCGATAATTAATACACCATATAAAGCATATTTCGCAATAGAATTCATAATAGAACCACGAGATTCAGTTTCTACGGCACTGTAATAACCAGAAGTAATAAATTCATGAGGATCTACAGAATTCATATATTTACTTAATAAAGTATTTAATGTATCACTTCCTAAAGAACGAATAGCATAAGTAACAGGAAGAGTCTCTTCATAACGAACGGTATGACGATTTAAAATAGATTTTTGTAAGAATGTCGTCACATTTTTATCCATAGCAAGAAGAGCCTTTTTATCACGAAGAACATCTTCAATTTTACTTGCTTTATAAGTTTTTAATTGTAGTCCTTCTACACTTGCTAAATTTTGATATAAGAGAGTGTTTTCCTCAACATATAACGTATAATTTTTAAGAGTTTCTTTCGATTCAATGACAACCTCATTAGATTCATGAGCAATAACATCATAAGTAAGTGGAATAAAAGTATCTACAATCGTTCCATTATTCATAGAAGAATCATAGTTTGCATACATTGTAATTTTATTATTGTTTAAATCTTTTACCATCTTTTTCTCATTATTATATTTGCTATATTTAATTTCCACTCCGGCAAAATCAGAAAAAGTTTTTAAATATTTGGCAAAAATTCCACCAAACGCACGGTCTCCATAAACTTCATAAGGAGTATGGACTTTATAACCATAAACAATATTTGATTTTTGTAAATTAGCTAAATCTTTATCACTAATATTTAAACTACTTTGGAAAAGCGCACGTTCTTCTGTATTAAAATTTTCTACAAAAGAATTCTTTAACCATTTAATTGAATACTTTTTCATAATACCAAATAAAGTACTATTAGAAGAATCCTCCACAAAATAATATCTCTTTAAATCACTAAAATGATAATTAATAAAATAATTTTTAGATAAAATTTTAGAAAGATATTCAATACGAGGAACAATAACATGTGTAACCGTTCCATCTGATAAAGCATTCCATAACTCAGTCTCTGTATTAAAGACAGTAAAAGTATTCGTAGTTGCCTTTAAATAATTTTTTACATAATTAGAATCCTTTTCTAAAATTCCTATTTTTTTATTCGTAATATTTTTTGAAGAAGATATCAATTCTTTTGAAGTACTTACTAATACAAAATGATCTTCATAAAATAGAAAAGAATTTTCAGGCATTTGATTTCCAACATTAAAAATAATTCCCGAACTTGATTCATTTCGATTCATAGTAATATTGTTTAATTTTAAATTATATTCTTTCATAAAATCATTTAGATAAGAGTAATAAACACCTTCACCTAAATTTCCAAAAATATTACTATTATTAATCACTGTAACATTTTGAACTTTAGATTCATTATCACTAATCCATTTTCTTTCCAAAGAACTTAACTTTGTACTGGAATCTCTAAAAATAAAGAAAAGAACTCCACCAACAATAACAATTAAACTAATAAGGGCTATCACAAGACCTTTTTTCTTTTTCATAATTCACTACTCCTCTGTTTTTTCAGGTACTGGATTATTATTATTCCATACAACGGCATCACGATTAATATTTTTAGCACCCATTACGGTAAAACCTGCTTGTGTCTCTGTTTTTTCACTATATAAAGTATAATGAATATCATAGACACTTTTATAATCATCATTAATCACTTCTAAAGTAGACGCGGCAATTTGTTTAGCAAGATCTAAGCTAGCATTAGTAAACTCAATACGAATATAGATAATTTTTCCTTGAGTTCTTACCTCTTCTTTCGTTACAACATCATTTTCTTGTAATTTAGAAATAATTGCATTTCGATCTTCCTCTTTTAAAGCATGTTCTTCCATTCCATCAAGTCGATCTCCATAAGGAGAAGAAGATCCTCCAAAAAACATATTCACACAGACAACCGCGACAATGATAAAACAAATAAGTACAATTGTGCCTAATATTAATAAAACTCGATTATTTGACCACATTTCTTTTATTTTTTTCATACATTCACCTTTTCGATACTATTATACCTTACTTTTATAGATTTTGAAAGAAGAAAAAAGAATAATGCTACTTATTCCTTAAAATTTCTATCTTTTTCTTACTTTCTATTATTTCTAAAACGCATTTTTGGATCTAATATAGCTTTTCTTAAACGAATATCACTTGGTGTAACTTCAACGTATTCATCACTTTCAATAAACTCTAGGGCTTCTTCTAATGAGAACACTCTTGCTTTTGTTAAGTTGATAGCCTCATCGGACCCACTTGCTCTTGTATTTGTAAGATTTTTATTTTTACAAGGATTCACATCTAAATCATTATCTCGATTATGAATTCCCACAATCATTCCAACATAAACATCGGTAGCAGGCTCAATAATTAAAGTTCCACGTTCTTGTAAATTCCAAAGAGAAAATCCTAACGCTTTTCCTTGTTCCATCGAAACCATAACGCCATTTTTTCTTCCTTCAATAGGTCCAACATAAGGTTTATAATCTTCAAAACTTCGAATCATAATCCCTTCACCTTTGGTATTCGTGATAAACGCACTTCTATAACCAATTAAACCTCTTGTAGGCGCTAAAAACTCTAAATGTGCATAACCATCCTCATTTGTGGATACTACTTCTAACGTTGCTTTTCTTTCTTGTAAATCACTGATTACAGTTCCTTGATATTCACTTGGGCAATTAATAATCACTTTCTCAAAAGGTTCATATTTTTTGCCATCTTTTTCTTCCATTAATACTTCAGGCTTCGATACACAAAGTTCATAACCTTCTCTTCTCATGTTTTCTAGTAAGATAGATAAATGAAGTTCTCCTCGCCCACTTACTTTATATCCATCAGAATCAGGTAAAGGTTCTACTAAAAGTCCCACATTGGTTTGCAATTCTCTTTCTAATCTTTCTTTAATATGTCTTGTTGTTAAAAATTTTCCACTTTTTCCAACAAATGGTCCATCATTTACTAAAAAATTCATCGATAGAGTTGGTTTTTCAATAAGAATAGGTGGCAATCCTTCTGGATGATCTTTATCACAAACAGTATCTCCAATGGAAATATCAGAACATCCAACAATGGTAACAATATCTCCATAATAAACTTTTTCTTTTTCTACTCTTCGAATTCCTTCATTCACAAAAAGCTTTGAAATTCGGAATGTTTCTTCTTTTCCATCATTTTTTACTAAAGAAACAGTTTCTCCAACTTTTACAACTCCTCTTGTAATACGACCTACTCCTAAACGACCTAAAAAGTTATCGTATTCTAAGTTACTGATTTGAAGTTGTAAAGGATCCGTTTCACTTCCTTTATAAGGCTCTACTTGTTTTAAAATGGTTTCTAAAAGAGGAGAAATATCCGTTCCCTTTTCATCTAAACTATATTGTGCAATTCCTTCTCTTGCAATTCCATATATAATAGGAAAATCAAGTTGTTCATCTGTAGCATTTAATTCCATAAATAAATTAAAAGTCATATCCACTACTTCTAAAGGACGAGCATTTGATTTATCAATTTTATTAATAAATAAAATAGGTTTTAAATTTTGTTCTAAGGCTTTTTTTAACACAAATCTTGTTTGAGGCATAGGACCTTCTGCAGAATCCACGATTAAAACAACCGTATCAACAGTTTTTATAACACGTTCTACTTCACTTGAAAAATCGGCATGACCTGGTGTATCTACAATATTAATTTTATAATCTTTATAACGAATAGAACAGTTTTTAGAATAGATAGTAATTCCTCTTTCTCTTTCAATCGTATCACTATCCATCACACAATCAACAATTTCTTCATGTTCATGAAAAGCTCCATTTTGTTCTAATAAAGCATCTACTAAAGTACTTTTCCCGGCATCTACATGGGCTACGACTGCTATATTAATTATTTTGTCCATATAAAATCTCCCCTTCACAAATCACTTTTACGATAATACAACAAAACAGTGGAATTTGCAAGTAAAAGTTAAAAAAACAGCAAAAAAGAGTAAATTTTAAAAAAATTTCTTCGCAAAGAAAATTTGATATAATACTACCATAAAAAGGTAGGTTATCTAAAAATATGTGTGAAGAATTAAAAAAAGAAATAGAAGAAAATCAAAATTTAGGCCGTCGTGCTAGAAGAATAAAAGAAAGACAATTGCAAAAGAAATATAAGGATAAAACAATAAGAATCAAGTTTGGAAAAAAATTTACTAAAT
>CANQRJ010000055.1 GCA_947626215.1 uncultured Bacilli bacterium | reverse complement strand
AAATAAACATATTTTTACTAAAAATTGAAACTTTTATCTGATTTTTTGGGCATTTGGTATTCTAAGGAAAATTTTTGGGAAAAAATGAAAAAAATTTACAAAAAGACATTTATGTGATATTATATTTATCTACGAAAAAAAGGAGATGTGGTAAAATGTATGATTATGATGATGCAAAAGAAATTTTAAAAAGTAATCAAATGATATCACAACCAATTGAAATATGTGCAGAAGAAATATTAAATTCTGACGAAAAACTGATTCTTTTAGGACCAGATAGAGGGGTTGGCAAAAGTATTCTTTTAAATTATTTAGAACAAAATGATTTAAAAAATAAAGATCGAAAAACAATTTATATGCGTTTTGATTCCAATAAGAAATTTCAAAAGAAAAATAGCAATTTACAAGAACATTACTATGAAATAGTATTTTCATTAAATCTTTTATATTATATAAAAATCAATCAATCATTTATTTTTAATAAATACTTTAAAAATGAATGGAAAGAATTAAATTTTTTGTTAAGAGAAACAATCAATTGTTATAACGAAAGTTTTTATGGAAATTATCCCATATTAAAAAAATTTTATAAATCTCAAGATATAGTTTTAAGAATACTAAAAAAATGGCAAAAAATTACATCCATTTCTAAATATCAGTTATTATTAGATCGTTTTGATGCAACAAATGCAAATGATGAAAAAACTCAATTAATATTATCAAGATATTTTGAATTGTTTGATAAAACAATTATAACAACAGAAGATAAATATGCAAATTATAATTTGTGGAATTTAGAATATTCAAAAGATGTAGATATAGTAACCGAAATATTAAAACAAAGAATGATGAATGAAGAGGTTCTTTATAAAATTCTTACCAAAGATTTAGTAGAAGAAATGATAAAAATTACAAATGGAAACTTACATGTCATGATTTCAACTTTAAATGAAATTCAAAATATAAGTGATTGGGAAAAATTTCACGATTTAAAAAAAATAATTCTTAAGAAGTTAAATGAGCAAGAAAAACATTTTAATGAACTAGATAATAACGCTTCTTTAAAGCTTTATTTATAGAGGAGATTTATGGAACGTATTGCAATTATTGGAGGAGGACCTGCAGGATTTGTCACGGCCATTTATGCGAAAAAGGAGAACAACCAAGTTTTTATTTTTGAAAAGAATGCAGAACCTTTAAAAAAATTATTATTAACAGGAAATGGCAAATGTAATTTTTGGAATCGAGATCAAGATATTTGTCATTATCATTCTAAAGAATTGGAAGATCTTACAAAGTGGATTCATAAAGAAATGGAAGAAGAAGTTTTAGACTTTTTTCAAAATTTAGGCATTGTATATAAAGAGAAAAATGGCTATTTTTACCCTTATTCTAATCAAGCTATCAGTATTAAAAATGCGTTGATAGAGGAAGCACAAAGAAAAAGAGTTCTTTTAAAAACAAATAGTGAAATAAAATCTATTCAAAAAGAAAATGAAAAATTTTTAATTCAAATGGAAAGAGAAACCTTATCTTTTGACAAAGTAGTCTTGGCAACAGGTTCTTATGCATATCCTAAAACAGGGTCTACAGGGGATGGTTATCTCTTTGCTAAAAATTTAGGACACTCTATAAAAACGCCTTTACCTTCTTTAGTTCAATTAGAATTAGAAAGACCAATTCATGCCGAAGGAGTTCGAAGTGAGGTCAAAGTAAGTATTTTTGAAGATCAACAATTTCTTAAAGAAGAAGAAGGAGAAATTCAAATAACTTCATATGGAGTCAGTGGCATTTGTATTTTTAATTTAAGTCGATATGCAAGTATTGGATTAGAAAAAAAGAAAAAAATGACTTTAAAAATCAATTTTTTGCCATTTTTAAAAGAAAATGCGTATTCTTGGTTTTGTGAATATTCGGAAAAACAACAAGGAAAAAAGATGGGTCAAATTTTAGATGGAATCTTAAATTACAAACTTGGGAATGAAATTTTAAATATTTCTCATATTTCTAAAGAAATGAAATGGCAAGATTTAAGGGAAGAAGAAAAGAAAAAATTAGTCCAAAATTTAACCGAACTTTCATGTATTATTAAAGGAACTAAAGATTTTTCAAGTGCTCAAGTCGCATGCGGAGGAGTTTCTATAAAAGAAGTCGATGAACATTTTGAATCTAAAATCGTACCCAATTTATATTTTGTTGGTGAATTATTAGATATCGATGGGGACTGTGGAGGCTATAATTTAGGCTTTGCTTGGCTAAGTGGCATGATAGTGGGAAAATCCATTCACCAATAATGTGACAAAATGTTCTATTTGCGTTTTTAAAAAAATATGCTATAATAAGATAGTCCAAAGAGGGTGAAAAGATGAATTTGGAAAAAGAATCTTATGAATTTGACTCGATCGTAAATGATATTACCAATCATCCTAAATTTTATGAATTAAAACATGAATTACATCACGGGATTAGTCGTTATGAGCATTCTTTAAGGGTGGCTAGAATGACTTATCATGTGACAAAATCAATGAATTTAGATTATGAACGTGCCACACGTGCGGCTTTATTACATGATTTCTTTTTTGATGAAGAAATGAAAGAGATGAATCATAAAGAAATGTTTCGAAATCATCCTAAATATGCTCTTTTAAATGCTAAAGAGTGTTTTGATATCGATGAAAAACAAAAAGATATGATTGAAACGCATATGTTTCCAGTATGCGATAGATTTCCTAAATATAAAGAAAGCTATATTATGTCTTGTTGTGATAAACTTGTCGCCGCGCATGAAATGTACCGTTATAAGGCGGCACTTGTGATGGGAATTTGGATTATTTTCCTATTTAATATGATTACGATTCAGAAATAGAAAAAAAGAAAGGCAAAACAATTGTTATCTTTCTTTTTTTTTGATATAATGTTTCTATAATAAGGGATGTGGGGAGTATGATAAGGAACCATCACGGTCAAGCACTGGTAGAATATGTTTTAATCATCGCGATTATAAGTGTGATTACGGTAAGCATTGTCTCTTACTTTGGCGGGTATTTAAAAGATACCATTACGAAAACTTCCTGTGACTTAATTGATAAAGTCTATGTAGAAGGAAGTAGTCCAGGTACAAGTGAATGTATCACCAAAGAAGAGTATCAAGAAAGACAAAAAGAGTAGGTTTTTATGAATAAAAAGGGCCAAGCATTAGTCGAATTTGTGATTATTTTACCCATTTTTATTTTTATGTTACTTGCCATTATCGATATTGGAAAAATGATTTATTTTAAAAATGAATTAGAAAGTGAAATGTCAGAAGTGGTGGAACTATATAAAAATAAGAAAACCTATGAAGAGATGGAAAAAACATTGAACCTAAATGATGAAGAAATTGAACTTGTTATGAAAAATGAAAACAATGAAACCGTGACGTTTACCTTAAAAAAAGAATTAGAAATTGTAACACCAGGACTGCAATTTTTATTCTCAAGACCTTTTTATGTTGAAGTTTCAAGAGTGATGTATTATGAATAAAAAAGGACAGACACTCATTATATTTGTCATATTAATCCCTATTATAATTACAATGCTTGCAATTGTGGTGGATGTCGGAATACTTACGAATACATATCAAAAAACGGTTCATGTCGTAGATGATAGTATCAAAGAGTATTTTGTAAATTTAGATATTTCTAAAATAGAAAATATTTTAAAAATAAATGACATTCCAACCGATAGTTTAAAAATAGAGGAAGATAGTGGAGAAATCACTGTATCGCTTGATTATCGTATTAGCTCTTTATTTGCAAAAATCATTCAAATCAATGAATATGAAATCAAAGTAAACCGGGTTGGAAAAAAAGAAAACGAAGAAATAATCATTTCAAAAAAAGAATAGGATGTGGGTTATGAAAAAGAAAACAGGAAAAAGTTTGTGCTTAGCATCTTCTAAAGGTGGTGTTGGAAAAACATTCTTAACTATTTGTTTAGCAGGTATCTATGCGGCAATGGAGAAAAAAGTTTTAATATTAGATATGGATTTATCAAGTGGAACGATTGCTCATGCTCTAAATAAACCATATGAAAAAACGATTTATAATTTTGTAGATGACTACAATAACAATCGATATAAAGATTTAAAAGACTATGTTACAACTTACAATGAATTTATTGATTTTTTACCAAGCCCAAAAGATCCAAGACAAGCAACCAAAATTGATTCTAAATATATTGAAATTGTATTAGAAAAAGCAACCAACCATTATGATATGGTGTTAGTCGATACGACCCATGACTTAAATGAATCCAATTTAGTCATTTTAGATTCTGTAGATTCCATTTTATTTGTCATGCAAAATGATCCGATGGATTTAAAAAATATGAAAAGTATCCTTGCCATTTTTAAAGATTTAGAAAAAGACAATTATAAGATTTTATTAAATAATTCAAGAGATCCTTATAAAAAATACTTTACGTTATTTGATATGAAAAATATTTTAAAAAATAACATTGATTATGTGATTACAAGTGAGTTTTATTTGAAAAATATTGATAGTTATATCATGAATGGGAAAATTGTCACTTTGGAACCAAAGGCCGCGAATGTATTTAATAAAGATTATACGACTCTTATGAATTTAGGAGTGGAAATGCTTGGAAAGGAAGAAGAAAATGGCGAAAACTAGTTTGATGGAGGCTTTCCATATTGAAAGAAAGCCAAGTAAAATTACTTCTTTAAATGATTATGAAATATTTCCAGATAAAAATTTATTAGATGATTTAAGAACGAAAATTGTGGAGAATTTAATTGATAAAGAAATTCCTGAAGATAAACTTTTAAATCAGTTTATTAATGATGAAATTGATAAAACGATTGAAGGCTATGATTTATCCAATTTAGAAAGAAGTCATTTATATAATTTAATTGATAATGAGATTAATGGGTATGGTCCTTTAACAGAACTTTTGGAAGATAAAAATATTACTGAAATTATGGTTAATAGTCCGAAAGAAATTTATATTGAAATAGATGGGTCTATCATTCGGGATGAAAGTGTATCATTTATTAATGAAGAACATATTATAAGAACAATTGAACGAATGATTGGACCTATGGGAAGAACGATTGACGCGACAAATCCAATGGTAGATTCAAGACTCAAAGATGGCTCTAGAATTAATGCAGTCATTCCTCCTTTATCAACAAAAGGACCTGTGATTACGATTCGTAAATTTAAAAGTGAAATGACAAGTGCCGATGATATGATTCGAATTGGGTCTATGACTCCTTATATGGCGACTTTCTTAGAATCGGCCGTGAAAGGAAAATGTAACATCATTATCTGTGGAGGAACTGGTTCAGGAAAAACAACACTTTTAAATATTTTAAGTAGTTTTATTCCTGATATGGAACGTATTATTACCATTGAAGATGCGGCCGAGTTAAAATTAAATAAAGAACACGTTATTTCCTTAGAAACACGTGTTACAAATTATGATAATGAAGGGGAAGTAACAATTCGAGATTTAGTCATTAATGCGCTTCGTATGAGACCCGATCGTATTATTGTCGGTGAAGTTCGTGGAAAAGAAGCCTTTGATATGTTACAAGCAATGAATACAGGACATGAAGGATCCTTAACCACCTTACATGCAAATGGTGCAAAAGATGCTTTAAATCGACTTGAAACGATGGTTTTAATGAGTGGCCTTGATATTCCCGTAAAAGCCATTCGAGAATATATTGTAAGTGCCATTGATCTTGTAGTAAATATCGAAAGAATGAGTGACGGAAAACGTAAAATCACGTCTATTTGTGAGTTAGAAAACTTTGAAAACGGAGACATTGAATTAAAAGAAATTTTTGCATTCAAACAAAAAGGACTTACTCCAAGTGGTGAAGTAGACGGAGAATATATTTTATATAATGAAACGGTACCAAAAGTATACCGAAAAATTTCATCTAAAGGAATTAGTGAATTAGACACCATGTTCCCTGTTCAAAAATAAAAAGGAAGGAGATGCTTTATGCAAGATTATTCTATTTCAATCTTTATTACGCAAGGTATTACCATTCTTGTACTCATTATATTGATTATCTATTTAATGCGTCAAAGAAGAATTATCAAATTAGCTAAAAGATTTGAAAAATTTTCTTTAATTAGTTCTAAAGAAGAAGAAAAATCTGTATTTGATATTCTTTATGATTTTATATGGAAAATGATTCATCGTCTTGCTAAGTTGTTAGAAAAAAGTGCTTTTTTCTCTAAATATGCATCTCATTATGAAAAGTTTATTCAATTTGAAGATAAGAATCGAATCACTGGAATGGATTATATTGCCATTAAGTTTATGATTGGATTTGTCTTTATTTTATTAAATATTTTAACGGCGATGTTTCAAGTAATGAGCATCAGTGCGATAAGTGTCCTTCTTACTTTTATTGTTGGCTTTTTCTTACCTGATATTTATTTACAAATTGTTTTCCAAGAAAAGAGAAAAAGAGTAGAGGAAGACTTATTAAAAGCGATCATTGTCATGAATAATAGTTTTAAATCAGGAAGAAACATTATGCAAGCCGTAGAAATCGTAAAAGAAGAACTAGAAGGACCCATTAGTGATGAATTTAAAAAGATTTATTTAGATATGACTTATGGACTTAGTATTGAAGTGGTATTTGAACGGTTTTATAATCGTGTCAAACTAGAAGATGCAAAATATATTACGAGTTCATTAACGCTTTTAAATAAAACCGGCGGAAATATAGTGAAAGTTTTTGGAACGATTGAAAAATCTTTCTTTGATAAAAAGAAATTAAAACAAGAAATGCAAAGTCTTACAAGTGCATCTATCTTTGTATTTCGAACTCTTTGTGTTTTACCTTTTCTCTTTATTTTAGTCATTTATTTATTAAATCCAGGTTATTTTGAACCTGTATTCACCACGATTTTTGGCCGAATTTTACTTTTATTTACAGTTCTTTTATATATCTTATATATTTTAGTGATTCGAAAAATTTTGGAGGTTGATATGTAATGACCCAAAAGAGTTTAGTAAGAAAAATTTATTTAGATCGTACGATTAAAAAAGTCGAAAAAAAAGTAAAATTGTTAGGAATTCATTGCAATTATGATGTACAAGATTTACTAAATGCACGACTTCTTTGTAGTATCTTTATCTTTGTTGTTCTTCTTATTTTTAATAAAAATGGTTACTTTTTAGCGCCTATCGCCGTTTTAATCTTTCATTATTTAAGCGAGTATTTGGTATTAGATATTCCTATTAAAAGAAGAGCGAAAAAATTAGAAGAAGAGGCCATTTTCTTTTTTGAAGTTTTATCTTTAACTTTGGAAAGTGGAAGAAACTTAACCACGGCAATTCGAATTGCATCTAAAAATGTAAACAGTGAGTTAGCCGAAGAATTTCAAAAATCATTAAATGAAATGAAATTAGGAAAAAGCTTTTCCGAAGCGATTACGGATATGAAAGAAAGAATTCCAAGTGATACCATTAACAATGCTTTATTAAATATTGTACAAGCTAGTGTTTTTGGAAATAATATTCAAGAATCTTTAAATAATCAACTAGATTTTTTAAGAGATAAAAGACTTCTTGAAATCAAAAGTGAGATTGGAAAACTTCCAACAAAGATTAGTATTATTTCAGTTGTATTTTTTATTCCTATTATCTTGCTTGTCATTTTAGCCCCTGTATTGATTGAATTTATTATGAAATAGATTCTTGCAATTACATAAAAAACTATTCTTTGAATGTGAGGTGTTGTAATGATAGAAAGAGATATGATTAAAAACTCGGAGTATATTATTGAGTATTTTTATAATAAAGGAAAACAAATTACGAATTTTACAATTGCAAAAACTTGCTTATTTTTTAGAGGCAATATATATGTGTGTGGAAGACAAAAATAAACTTTATAAGGAAAAATTTTCTGCTTGGAATTTTGGACTTGTCAATGATGTTCTTTATAATAAATATAAAAGTTTTGGCAGTTTTCCAATTGAACTAAATTATGATGTTTCTATTAATCCTATGAATTTAAAATATATTGAAGCTTTGTATGATCTTTTTCATGATTTTTCTGCGGCTCAGTTAGTCAATTTGTCTCATCAAAAAGGTTCTCCATGTCATAACATCTATTCAAAGTATGAAGGCGCGATTCCAAAATATGAAAAAATTAATAAAAAGGAAACTAAAGAATGGTTTAAATCTTTAGTAGATATAAAATAAATGAATTCATTAAATGATAAACTATAAAATGAAAACTAAAGAGAGAAATCTCTTTTTTTCTTGACTAATGTGTATATACTGTATATAATAAATATATACAAGTGAGGTGAACTATGGATATTATTATTAGTAACTCAAGTGGTATTCCCATTTATGAACAAATTGTAGAACAAATTCGAAGTAAAATTTTATCAGGAGAATTGGAAAAAGATGAATTATTACCTTCCATTCGAAGTTTGGCAAAGGATCTACGTTGCAGTGTGATAACTACAAAAAATGCTTATGAAGAATTAGAAAGACTAGGTTTTATTCATTCGGTCCCGTCCAAAGGTTTTTATGTCTCACATATTAATAAAGAAATGTTGAGAGAAGAAGAGTTAAATAAAATGGAACAATTTTTAGAAAGAGGAATCGAAATAGCCAAAAAGAATCAAGTATCTAAGAAAGAATTAAAAGAGATTATAGATATTATATATGAAGGGAGCTCATAAAATGGAAAAAGCTATTCAAGTGCAAAATTTATCAAAGAAATATATGTGCAATTAAAATAGAAGTGTGACAGTTATTCCAATTTGCCATCAAAATTTTAGGAACCGAAGATGTGATAATAA
>CANQRJ010000054.1 GCA_947626215.1 uncultured Bacilli bacterium | reverse complement strand
TACTCATATTCCCTTTATCCTTTTCCCCATTATACATGAAAAACGCATGAATTTCAAAAACTCATGCGTTTATCCTGAGTATATTACTTTATTTATTATATACAAAAAAATATTTCTTTTCTTTATAACAGATATTTAATTTTTTTTTTAAATAAAGAATACGAAGAGAACACTTAATACAGTTTGTTTTATTCTTCCTTTTAAAAATTCTATATATGAAATAGGAGTTTCATTTAAGATTCCTTTTATTTGCAAGTGAATCGAAAGTCCTCCAAAACTTATCATAATAACAGAAAGGATTTCTTTTAATTTGATAGAATAGGTGCTAGCAATTAAAGCATTTAAGCCTTGACTGATTTCTAATAATCCTGAAATAAAAATTTCTTGATGAGGATTCAATAAAGCATTGATTAAAAAAAATAAAGTAATCGTTCCTAAAATAAATAAAAGAGTATGCATAGCATTTTGAATACTATTCGATAAAAAATTTCCAAAACTTAATTTTTCTTTTTTGGTGAATGTGGAAAAAGAATTAGAAGTGGGTTTCATTGTAAGGCCTATTAAAATATTTACCAAATAAGGAAGAAATAAAATTTTTAAAACAAGAGAGTTTTGATGTGGAAAAATAAAATTTAACATCGTATATAAAAATAAAGGATTCGAAAAAAAGGAAAAAGAAAGAATTTTACTCGCTTCCTCTTTCGATAAACAATTTTCTAAATATAAATTTTTAATGACATAAGCATTGGATGGAGTTCCAGAAAAACAAGAAATAAAAAAAGCAAAAGCTCCATAAGGAGAAGTGTGAAAAAGTTTTTGAAAAAGACTTCCAAAATATTTACATAAAAGATCCGGAAGACCAAAATAGAGGAATAAATCGGATAAAATCATCATAGGAAATAAAGAAGGAAACAATTTAGTTAAAAAAAGTTCACAACTAGAAAGAATGGTCTTTTGAATCAGTTCATTTTGTTGAAACAAAAAAAGAGTAAAAAGAATTAAAAAGAAAAGAGGTATTTTTTTAGGTTTCATAATACATCTTATCATTTATTTGTAAAATTATGTAAAAAAAGCCGTAAAAATAAAAAAAACTTTCTTTTTTTTGCTAGAATGAATAAGGAGGATTATAAATATGTGGAAAAAAATAGGTGGAAAAATAAAAACTTTTTTGAAAGAAAATTATAAATTTTTTATTTTATTAATTCTTATTGTCGCGTTATTTCAATATGAACTACCTTTTAAAATTTATTCACCAGGTGGAATGGTGAATTTAGAAAATCGTGTAACCGTAGAAAATGGGTACAAAACAGAAGGAGAGCTTGGCATGGCGTATGTTTCGATGATAAGAGGAAGTGTACCCTTTCTTTTATTATCTTATATAATCCCTGACTGGGACATCGTGCCAGTAAGCGAACTTACAATGGAAAATGAAACATTTGATGAAAGATTTCAAATTGATCGAATTTCAACACAACAATCTATAGACGCGGCGATTATTTCATCTTTTCAATTAGCTAAAAAAGACATTTCTATAAAACAAGAAGTTCCTCACGTAACGTATTTAGACGAATCATCAAAAACAGATTTAAAACTTTTTGATATCATTTTAAGTGTAGACGGACAAACCATTAAAAGTATGGATGAACTTCGTAAAATCATTGAAACTCATCAAGAAAAAGACATCGTGTCTCTTCATATTTTAAGAGATGAAAAAGAAATGGATGCCACTGCCGAGGTTTATTTAGTAGAGGGTGCTCCTAAAATAGGAGTTGCCATAACGATTACTTATCAATATGAAGAATCTCCAAAAGCATCGATTAAAACAAAAGAGAGTGAATCAGGTCCTTCTGGAGGGCTCATGATGGCTTTATCTTTATATAATTCTTTAGTAGAAGAAGACATTACAAAAGGTAAAAAAATTATAGGAACAGGAACTATAGATATTAACGGAAAAGTAGGAGAAATTGGTGGAGTTCGTTATAAACTAATCGGAGCCGTTCAAAAAAAAGCCGAAGTCTTTCTCGTGCCAGAAGGAAATTATGAAGAGGCCGTAAAAGTAAAAAATGAAAAAGGATATGACATCCGTCTTATTTCCGTTTCAACGTTAAAACAAGCCGTAGAAGAATTACAAAAATTATAAAAAGTGAATAAAAACGTTCTTTTTAGGCCATAAAAAAAATGGTGATAATATGGCAAAATATAAAGTAGAACTCACAGGAGTGAATACCAACGATTTAAAAGTGATTCCTCAAGAAAAACAAAGAGAATTATTTGAAAAAATGCAAAAAGGGGATACTCATGCTAAAGAGGAATTAATTAATGGAAATTTAAAATTAGTATTAAGTGTATTAAAACGTTACAGGCATCATAATACCAATTTAGATGATTTATTTCAAGTAGGTGTGATGGGTCTTATTAAAGCCATTGACCATTTTGATTTATCGTATAATTTAAAATTAAGTACTTATGCCATCCCTTTAATTTCTGGAGAAGTAAGAAGGTACATTCGAGATAATCAAAGCTCTTTAAGAGTGAGTCGTGGAATCAAAGATTTAGCTTATCAAATTCTTGGGTATAAAGAAGAATATTTGCAACTTCATGGAGTGGAACCCACGATGGAACAAATAGCAAAACACTTAAATATTAGCATTTATCAAATATCAAATGCTCTAGATTCATTAAAAGAGCCCGTAAGTATTTTTGAACCGATTTATAACGATGGAGGAGAACCGATTTTTTTGGCCGATCAACTTGCCGATGACAAAGAGCAAAATGAAAATAGAGACCAAATGATTCTTTTAAAAAAATCTTTAATGAAATTAAAAGAAAGGGAAAAAAATGTATTATTAGATCGATACATCATGGGAAAAACTCAAATGGAAATTGCCGAAAATTTGAATATTAGTCAAGCCCAAGTATCAAGAATTGAAAAAAGTGCCATTCGAAATATGAAACGACTCATGAAATAAAAATGTCAAGTTTTTGTTGATAAGAAAAAGCAAAACGGTCCAAAATATTCCAATCTATATCATTTTTTGCTATAATAAGTTTGAAAAGGAACGATATAGATATGAAAAAATATATAGGTTATTTCATTGTTTTGATTCTTTGTGTAGGATGTGGATTCGGGATTTATTTTTTCTTACAAACAAAACCAAAAGAAGAAAAAAGTGAATTTCAAGATGTCGTGATAACGGACCCTGCTATCCAACTTTTATATGAAAGAGCAAATCCTAGTGACAGTGTTATTTCCTTAGGCGATGTTTATAAAAAAGGAACGTTTTCGAATGAGTTTATTTTAGGCGCGGCTTTTGTAGATTTTTTAAGGAATCATCCAAATGATTTAGTCGTATCAGAAGAAAATATTAATGAATCTGTTCATAAAATTTTTGGAGATATTACCTATGCTCATGATTCAGGGTATATTGTAAGTCCTTATCTTTGTGCTTTCCGTCATAATGTAGGAGAAAAAAGTTATACTTATTTAAAAGGATGCGATGGGTCTTTAAATTCTTATTTATCAAGAAAAATTGTAAGTGCGATAAAAAGTGAAACCGAATATATTATTACAGAGAAATTAGTGTATGTAAAAAGTAATTGGGATGAAGTCATCAATACCGATCAAAAAAACGCCGTCGTGAAAGTATATTCAGATATCAATGAAACCAAGCTTATCAATGAAATATCGTATTTATGGGAAAGTGAAGAAGAACCCAAAATTAAGGTCGATGACTATTTAGACTCGGCATCTACTTACAAATATCATTTCGTTTTTGATGGAGAAAATTTTGTCTACAAAAAACTAGAGAAAGCAAGTCATTGAAACTTTGCTTTTTTCTCTATTTATTTGTGGTATAATTATCTTAAGAAAGAAGTGATGTTGATGAAAAAAATCATTTTAGTAGATGGAAATAACTTATTATTTCGTAGTTATTATGCAACGGCTTATTCAGGTTCATTACTAAAAAATTCAAAAGGATTTCCAACGAATGCCTTATATGGTTTTGTAGGAATGATGACTAAAATTATTCATGAAGAAGAACCAGAGTATATTGCCGTTGCTTTTGATATTGGAAAAAATTTTAGAAAAGAAAAATATGACTTTTATAAAGAAGGAAGAAAAAAAACACCTGAAGAATTACATATGCAAGAACCTTATGCAAGAAAAATATTACATGCGATGGGCATTCCTTATTTTGAGCTTGCGCCTTATGAAGCAGACGACATCATTGGAACGTTTGCCAAAATGGTAGAAGAAGACCCTGATTTTATTGGAACGATTATTAGTTCTGACCGTGATTTATTACAACTTGTAAGTCCTCAGTTAGATATGAAGTTATTAAAACAAAAAGATTATATTCGATATGATGTCAAAAAATTTCAAGAAGATTATGGCTTGGATCCTATTAAAATTATTGATTTAAAAGGACTTGCCGGAGACTCTTCTGATAATATTCCAGGAGTAAAAGGAATCGGAGAAAAAACGGCATTAGGTTTATTGCAACAATATGGTTCTATTGAAGGAATATATGAACATATAGACGAGATAAAAGGAAAAGCAAAAGAAAAATTATTAATAGACAAAGAAAGCGCATTTCAAAGTAAAGAAATCGCGACCATTTATAAAGAAGTACCATTAGAAGTGAAAGATTTAGAAGAAATCAAATATGTTCCAAAAAATGGCGAAGAATTGTATGAAGTTTATGAAGAGTTAGAATTTTATTCTTTTTTAAAAGGATTAAAAAATGAAACAAACGAAGTAAAAATAAATTTAAAAGAATTAGAAAGTGTGGATGAATTAGTAAGTGAAGAATATGCTTTTTACTTGGAGTTAGATGGAACGAATTATCATACGGCGAATATAATAGGAATGGGTTTATCAAGTAAAACAGAAAACTTTTTTGTACCAAAAGATAAAATCGTAAGTACATTTGAAAAATTACAAGACAAGATTTTATACACCTTTGATTATAAAAAAGCCCTAGTAACATTACACCGACTAGGAATTTCTTGCAAAGTAAATACCGATTTACAAATTGCCTATGCTTTACTTCAAGATAGTAGTAAAGACGACATTGCATTTTACATGGTTCCAAATGGTTATCAAGTAGAATTTTTAGAAATTCTTTGGAAGAAGAAAGAAGGACTCACACCAAAATGGCAAGAAGAAATTGTTTTAAAAAGTAAATTCATCTTTGAAAGTCGTGACCGCGCTATTTTAGATTTAAAACGAGATGATATGTATGATTTATTTATAAAAATCGAAATGCCTTTAGCCCCAGTTCTTGCCAAAATGGAAATCACCGGAATTAAAGTAGATAAAGAAGTCTTATCCTCCATGAAAGAAGAAATGAAAGTAAGAATTGATGCATTAACAAAAGAAATTTATGAACTTGCCGGATGTGAATTTAATATTTCGAGTCCTAAACAATTAGGAGAAATTTTATTTATTAAACTAGGATTACCAGGTGGTAAAAAAACTGAAAAAGGGTATAAAACCGATGTGAAAGTTTTACATAAATTATTAGGAATGCATCCGATGATTGAAAAGATTTTAGAATATCGAAATGTAACCAAGTTAAATTCCACTTATTTAGAGGGAATGGAATCTTACATAATGGAAGACGGGAAAATTCATACGATTTTTAAACAAAATTTTGCAAGAACAGGAAGACTTTCTTCTACCGAACCAAATTTACAAAATATTCCAGTAAGAGATGAAGAAGGAAGAAAAATAAGACGAGCATTTTTACCTTGTAACGATTGTTTTTTAAGCAGTGACTATTCTCAAATAGAACTTAGAATCTTAGCACATATTTCAGGTTCGAAAGAATTACAAGATGCGTTCATTCATGATGCGGACATTCATACGAAAGTAGCAAGTGATATTTATGGAGTGAAAGAAGAAGAAGTCACTAAAAAAATGCGTAGTACGGCAAAGGCAGTCATCTTTGGTATTGTCTATGGTATCAGTGGATATGGCCTTGGAGAAAACTTGGAAATTAGTCAAAAAGATGCTAAAGAGTTTATTGAAAAATATTATGAACTTTATCCAGGAGTAAAGCATTATATGGATTCGATTGTAGAAGAAGCCTATGCAAGTGGAGCAGTAAGAACTTTATTAAATCGAAGAAGAGTGATTCCTGAATTGAATAGCAATCAATTTATGGTAAGACAAGCAGGCGAAAGAATCGCATTAAATACACCTATACAAGGAACGAGTGCCGATATTATTAAAAAGGCTATGGTAGAAATTGATGAACAATTTGAAAAAGAGAATATTAAGTCTAAAATGGTGTTACAAGTCCATGATGAACTCATCTTTGATGTCATTGAAGAAGAAAAAGAAAAAGTAGAGAAGATTGTAACTGAGATTATGACTCATACAATAGAACTTGATGTTCCTTTAAAAGTAAGTCATGATTATGGAGTCAATTGGTACGATACAAAATAATTGTAAAAGGGATGAAATGAAAAAATGCCAGAAATTGCCGAAGTCGAAACAGTAAGAGTAACATTAAAACAAAGAATTTTAAATCAAAAAATAAAAGATTTTAAAGTTTTTTATAAACCAATTGTAAAAAATCCAGACGAAGTAAGAAAATTTCTCTTACATAAAGAATTTATAGATATAAAAAGAATAGGGAAGTATTTATTATTTGAAACAGATACCCATTACTTACTAAGTCATTTAAGAATGGAAGGAAAATACTTTTTAAAAAATGAAAAAGACCCTATAGAAAAACATGAACACGTGGAATTTTTGTTTGAAAATGGGCTTTCGATGCGTTATCATGATACAAGAAAATTTGGAAGAATGGAACTTGTAGAAAAAGAAAAACTTTACGATTTAGAGTGCATAAAAAAATTAGGAATAGAGCCTATAGACCCTAAACTCACAAAAGAATATTTATTTTCTAAATTAAAGGATCGCCATGTTCCAATCAAAACACTTTTATTAGATCAGAGTATTTTATGTGGCCTAGGAAACATTTATGCCGATGAAGTTTTATTTGCATCTTTCATTCATCCTACAAGACTTGGAAGTAGTATAACGTTAGAAGAATGTGAAAGAATAAAGGAATCATCCAATAAGATAATTCATGAAGCAATTTTAATGGGTGGAACCACCATTCGAAGTTATACTTCTTCTTTAGGAGTAACCGGAAGATTTCAACAAAATTTAAAAGTGCATAAACAAGAAGGAAAGCCATGTCCTATATGTCAAGCAAAAATACAAAAAATGCGCATCCATGGACGGAGCGCCTATTATTGTCCAAAATGCCAAAAATAAAAAAGAGGAAAAATGCCTCTTTTTTATGAATCTTTCATATTTTTAGAAAGTTTAAAATCTTCTATTTCTTTTAAAACATCATCTTTATATATTCCAAACAATAATATATTTTTAGAGAAAATATCGCATATAGAATCTACTGGAATATGATATTTATAAGATAAATCTAAAATAGAACAATTTCTTCTTCTTTCTTTGATTAAATATAAATTCTTTTTAGAATTTTTTAATAAGGCTTTTATAGTTTGTTTTCTTTCTTCCATTTTTTTATTCATATATCTTTTCATACTAGCAATCCCGTATTGATATAATAAATAATCTTTTGAATTTAATGGATGATCTTCCATAAAATTATTTCCATTTTTTAAAAGTATAATTTGATAATAATCTTTTTTTTGATTTTTTAGATATTCTAAAGCATCTAAAATATATTCAGAATCATATTCTTTTAAAGTAAGATAAAGACCCTTTTTAATTGAGTAATTATAAATAATATCTTTAGTATCTTTAATCGCCTCACGTATTAAATCATTTGGATTTTGTTTAATATCAGGTTCTAAATTATAAATTTCTATTCCTAAAAATACTAATAAATTTCTTTTTTTATTAGAAAGGGAATTAGAGCTTAAAAGATCTAAAAATTCTTTTTTAGAACAGGCAAAAGTTTGAAAAAATTCATTTTGTAATTGATTGATCACTGTAAATTGTTGATTTTTATCCATTGCGTCTAAAATCGTTTTTTTCTTTTTTTCAGGATCATATTTTAAATAAGTGACCATAAAATAAGCTTTAATACCATTATTTATTTTTCTTAAAATAGGAAGAAATTGATAATTCATAAAAGTAGCAGATTCAAAAATTTCTTTTTCTTCTACAGATAAATAACTCATCATTTCTCTCAAAAGATCTTTACTTCCTTTAAAAATAGTTTCATAGTATTTTGGAATATACTTTGGAGTTTCATTATTTGTTTTTCGTTCATAAATTTTTCTTTTTTTATAATAATTTGATTCCAAAGATTTTCTAAAACGATAATAATAACTTTCTCGTATACCTTCATAAATAGTATCAATAACTGAATCAATAAATAATTTATAATTAGTTTCACAATCTTCAAAATGATATTCTTTATTTACATGATCATAATATTCTTTATAAGGATTAAAAAATATGTTATTTAACTTAGAATTTGGATTACCAAATAATGTATGTTCGATACAATCTCTTAAATAAGATTTAACAATTCGACTCGCTTCTATTTTATCCTCAATTTCTTGTTTTTGACATATTAAAAAAACTTGATGACTGATGTTTTGAATTAATGAATCAGATAACTTCCATCTTTTAAAATAAGTAATAGTAACTTCAATGACAATTTTTTTAATTTGATTTTCATTTAATATCATAGAATAACCTCCATGTATTTCAGTATTATACTATTTTAAAATAAAATTGCAAGAAAAAAACTCGTATAATACGAGAATTAATAACAATGGTCGAGAAGACAGGATTTGAACCTGCAACCCCTAGTTCCCAAAACTAGTGCACTGCCAAGTTGTGCTACTTCT
>CANQRJ010000053.1 GCA_947626215.1 uncultured Bacilli bacterium | reverse complement strand
GAGGATTAGAAAATGTTGCAGCAGAAATCATGTTAATGTGTTTAGGAGCAAACATAAGAAGATGTTTTAAATCGTTTGAAGAGAATAAATTCAAAAAAAATTGTTGGGAAACACCTAATGATTTACATAAAGAAAAATTCCCATATGTAAAGCCAAAAGAAAAGAAACTGTCAAAAAATTAATTACTTAATTTCCCAACAGCCCCTTTTTTAATACCAAGTATTTTCAATATCGACATTACTACTTTGAGGGGGTGGATCTGGCATGTCGAGCTTCGCGACCATTGGGATATGAAATGCACTTCCAAAAGCCAAAGCCATTCCCTTTCGAAGAGTTTTTAAACGTTCCAAATCATCTCTCGTAATACTAGAAGTAATCGCATCAATAATTCGATAATCATCAGGATGAAAAATTCGAAAAACTAAAAAATTAGAACATTGAGATAAAGCCGTTTCAGATAACTCACTAGGTCTTTGGGTAATAAATCCCATTAATACCCCATACTTTCTACCCTCTTTTGTAATTCGATCAAAAATATTATAACCTAAAATTTCTTCATCTCTATCTTTATTTACATATCGATGAGCTTCTTCTAAAACAATATTAATGGGAAACGTTCCCTTTGGATTTAAAGAAGTTGCATAATCAAAAAATAATTTAGAATATAATTTCGTTAAAATTTTAGCAAATCGATCTTCTAAAGCATTTAAGTTAATATTTACAATTTGAACATTTTCATTGTTTGGCGCCCGAAATAAAGATTCTACATAATCTTTCTTACTAATGACCTCGTTATATTCAAAAAAATTTTTATAAGGTCCATTAATAAGTTCATGCAAATGTACTTTTAAACTATTGGCTCTTTCATACATTGAAACACTGTTATAAATTCCTTCACTAAGTAAAGCAAACTCCAAAGCATCATAAATATCTTCCATAGAATAAGTTAAATTAGGAACAAAAGCATACTCTTGCAAATTTGTTTTTTTAAATTGATTTAGATAATCAATAACTTGACTAATCGCATTAATCTTACCTTGATTATCAATATTCAAACATTGTCTTAAAGTTCTAGTATACCCGGGCTCTTTAATTAAACTATTTTCATTCACTTCTTCCGTATTGTATTTACTCAAAATAGACAAAATTTGATCTCTCATTTGAGAGGCATCTTTTCCACTAGACAACACTTCTAACAAACTAGAAGAAATAATATGATTTTTATATTCTTTACTAGTAGGATCTTCACTTTTAAAAATTCTTACATATTGAAGAGTCTTCTCCAAAATAGGAATTAAATAAGAATCTTCTACATTAAGTAAAATAGCAAGGTCATCAGCATCTAAAAAATAAGGAGGAAGAGAAATCACATTTGCAATTTCTTCTCTTTCATTTTTAAAATTTTTAATGTGCATCCCTGGAATCGTCTCAATTTTTTGAAAAGAACTTAAATATTCTCCATAAACATCGAACAAAACCAAATGCATATTCTTAGGAGGTGTAAAATAAAATAAATTTTGTAAAATTCTAGCGACTCCACAACTTTTACCATAACCAGAATTACCTATAATCGCAAAATGATTGGAAAAAAAGTCATTCAAATTAGCCGTAATTTTAAAATTATCATAAGTAATCGAATTTCCTATTAAAAGCGTTCCTTTTTCTTGAAAGTTTTGTTTTCCAATAAAACTAATTAATTCCCCTGCATTCACAATTCTTGCTGGTTTTACTAAAGAAGGAGCTTTATCCATACCAGGTATGAAAAAACCATTTTGAATTTCACCCACTAAAAAGATTAGAAAATATTCTTTTTTAATTTCTGTAATTTTTCCAATCACTGTTTTAGAAGGTTCTTCAAACGCAACATGAACTCCTTTTAAAGATAAAGGAATGGTTTTTGAAATATTTTCGACTTTAATAAAGTTTTCTTCCATATCTAAAATTTTTCCAAACATGCTAATCAACCCTACTCTTAACTCTATTATAACCTAAAAAGAAGAAAAAAAAAAGAAGGTTTTCTGCCTTCCTTTTAGAAAATTAAACCGCCTAGAATAATTGCAAGTAAAATGTATAGGATTAAAATAATAAATGCACCATTTAAGAAGTTATTATTGTTGTTGTTGCATCCACATCCTTCATTTCCTTCTTTTTTGCAACACCCCATAAGGCACCTCCTTTAAAATTAAAGACTAAATGAATGCTCCTACAATTAAGATTAATAAGATGAATAATACAAGTATAATAGCAGGTCCTATATTATTTTGAGTACCACAATTCATAAATCTCCCTCCTTTATTTGTCTTTCAATAATAGTTTATGGATAAATTTTCTTTTGGTGCATACTTAAAACTTGTAATTAAAATAAGAAATTGTTATAATATTATTGTTTCATATAACAAGAGGAGGAATTTATGAAAAAATATACAAAAATGATTACTTTAGGAGCCTGTGCCCTTCTATTATGTGGTTGTGGTGAGACCCCAAAATTAAGTAACGGAGAAGATGCCGTGGTAAGTTTTAATGAATTAGAAGGAGTATCTGCAAATGAAGTATACGAAGAATTAAAAAACACTTATGGACTAGATGCCCTACTCACATTAATGGATACCAAAATCTTAGAAAAGGAATATCCTGACTCTTTAGAAGAGGAAAAGAAAAATGCCAAATCTACTGTAGATTCTATGGTAAATACTTTAGGAAAAGATCAAATTATTAGCTATTATGGATCCCTAGATAATTATCAAAATGCCATTTATTTAAGTAATTTACAACAAAAAGCCATTGTAGATTATGCAAAGACTTTAGTAAAAGAAGAAGAAATGAAGTCTTATTATGATAAAAATATTTATGGAGATGTAACAGTAAGTCATATTTTAATTGAAACAGGAGTAACAGATGACACCAGTAGCGAAGATAAAACAAAATTAGAAACCGAAGCAAAAAATAAAGTAAATGAAATTATTAAACAATTAGATGAAGCAGAAAATAAAGCAGAAAAATTTAAAGAACTAGCTAAAGAATACTCTGCCGATTCTGCAACAAAAGATAATGGTGGTAGCTTAGGAGCGATTAACACGAATACCTTATCAAGTGAATATGATGAATTATTAAAAGCCGCGAGAGAATTAAAAGATGGGGAATATTCAAAATCAGTAATCACTACTGAATTAGGATATCATGTTATTTATCGTGAATCTTCTTCTGAAAAACCAAGTTATGACGACAAAAAAGATGAAATTGCCGAAACACTTGCAAATACGAAAATCTCAGAAGATGCAACCATCCGTGTAACTGCAATGGATGAACTTAGAAAAAAATATGGAATGACCATAAATGATGATAAAATAAAAGAACAATATTCAAATTACATTGCAAATCAAATCGCAAGTGCTAAAGGAGCAACAGAACAATAAAAAAAATAGCAGATCAATAAATCATTGAACTGCTTTTTTTATGTACTATATTTAAAATGGTAATTCTATTTCAATATCACTTAATGGATAAGTCACACAAGGATGAATATATTTTAATTCCTGATCCTTTTTTCTAAGACAACTATTTTCCGTTTTCACAGTTCCTTGAATTAACTTACTTTTACAAAAGCCACATACACCTACTGTACAATGAACCGGTGCATCAATATGATTTTCTTCCATACTTTGTACTAAAGTCTTATTTTCATAACAAGGAATTGTGATTTTTTCATTATTTCTTCTTATAACTAATTTATACTCTTTTGTTCCCAAATTTTCAGGAATATTAGTATAAATTTCATGTCGAATATATTTATTAGGAATATTTAATTTTTTTAATAATTCATTAAGTGATTTATACATTTCAGTAGGCCCAGATATAAAAATAGTTTTATTCATCGGTTCTAATTTACGTAATAAACTTTCATCTATGATGCCATAAGAATAATCATCTCTTTTTTCTTCACTTAATAAATAAATAATATGAAAATTTTTATATTTTTTGGTTAATTCATCAAATTCTTTTTTCCATAAAATATCATTAACTGTTTTAGTACCATATATCAAATCAATTTTTGAAACTCTCTTATGAATGAGTAAATCTTCTATCATAGGTTTCATTGGAGTAATCCCACTTCCACCTGCAAGAAAAATAACTTCATTAGAATCACGTAAAGAATTGTAATGAAAATGTCCAAAAGGCCCATATAATGTAAACTTATCATTTTCTTTACATTCATTAAACAAATATTTGGAAACAATACCCTCTTTCTTTACAGTGATTCGATATTCATTTAAATGACTTGGATTAGAAGAAATAGAATATGGTCTTTTATAAATTCTATTATCTATATGAATTTCTAACGTAATATAAGATCCTGGTATAAATGGAGGAAAAGAACTTCCATCTTCCGTTGTAAAATAAAATGATTTTGTAAGAGAATTTTCTTCTACAATTTTTTTTACTACAACTTCTATTTTATTCGGATGAAGTATTTGAGATAAATGATTGATTTCATCTTCAGAAGTATTTATTTTTTTAGAAGCATGTTTTATAATTTCATTTCTTGCTACAAATAAATCTTGAAAATTATCTAAAACTTTTTTTGAATTTTTTTCAATTATGATATCTTTCATTCTTCACACTCCCCAAAAGTTTTTAAAGCCACCTCATTAGCATTTTCCATTAAATCTAAAAACAAAGACAACCTTGAACCATAAGAACCACAAAATCTCAATCCTTCAATTTTATTTTCTTCATCTTCACAAAACATTCTAGGCAATAAATTATCATACCCTTTTGCCAAATAACCAAATAAGATTCCATAAGGGTGTCCCGTATACCTAGCGTAGGTAACTGGTGTTGCAAGATCTATTTCTTCTATAGACTCTCGAATAAAATGACCAGTCGCATTTTCAAATACTGTCACAAAATAATCTTCTAACTGTTCCTTAATTTCAAAATAGTGATCAGGTGTAAAAAAACTTTTTAAAGCATCTTTATAAATCATTCCAGTTAAAACGACTTGAGTTGTATTTTGTTCTTCAATAACATGAGCAATTAAATGACCAGAAAAGACTTGATGCAACTTTTCAAATTCTTTAATAGAATCTAACGTATTCGTAATAATATAATGAGTATGTTCAATACCTAATTCATTTTTAGTTTTATTTAAACCTACAAAAACAGTAAACATACTAGGTCCTAAAATTCTTTCGTTTTCTAATTTTATACACTCAATAGGAACATTCTCTTGCGAAATAAAATGCTCATAAACCATTTTAGGACTTACATTAGAAATAACATGAGACGTTTTAAAAGTTTCATTATTTGCCTGAACTCCTACGACTTTACCATTATCAACTAAAATTTCATTTACCTTTGTATGATACTTTATCACTCCACCCTTTTCCTTAAAAGACTCTTCTAACAATTTTACAAACTCATAAGAAGTATTTTTAGGATAACACGGCCCACTAGAAATAAAAGTATATACAAAATTTGCAAAATAAACAAAACTCAAATCTTTAATAGAACTTCCCATATAATTACAAAATACAGACAATAACTCTATGACTTTTTTAGGCATATTTAAATACTCAAATACTCTTTTAACTTTAAGAGGTGCAAGTTGAACAAAATTTGGATATTTTTGAAGTAAATCTCTTTCATCTAAAGTTGTTTTTTGAGTTTTTATATATTCTAAAGCTTCCTTTACATCCAAACATAATCCAAAAAATGTTTCCATGACTTCCATACTACCAGGAACATATTCTTCCATTTTTTGTTCAAAAGATTCAATACCTTTTGAAAAAGTATATTCTTCATTAGTCTCTGTAACTATAATATGAAATAATTCATTTTCAAAATTCATTTTTATTTTATTTTGAAGATCTAATTGTTGAAACATTTTTTCTCCTAGTTTTTCTTCAGATCCAAATCCATACATTGGAAAAACATTTGTATCAAATTCAAACGCTCCTCTTTTAAATGAAGAAAGAGCACCACCTGGATTTATTCCTTTTTCTAAAATTAATACTTTTTTCCCTTTTTTTTGTAAAGTTAATGCAGAAATCAATCCTGCAGTTCCCGCGCCAATTACAATACAATCGTATTTCACCTTAGTCACCCTATTTCTAAATAAATTGTACCATTTATATTTTAAGATGTAAACTAAAAAAAGTACAAGAATGATAATAAAAGATATCAAATCAAGTACTAAAATAATTAATTATTTTTTTCTTTTCTTTTTGTTTTTTTAGTTTGAGTTTTTAATAAATCTCTAATTTCTTCTAATAAAATTTCTTCATTTGTTTTAATAGGTTTAGGTGGTTTTTCATCTTCAATTTTTTTCTTTTTAAGATGCATTAAACGATTCACAGTTTTAACCATTAAGAAAATACAAAAAGCAATAATTAAAAAATCAATAATACTTTGTAAAAATAATCCATATTGAATTTCTGCATCATTTAATTTTAATGTCAAATTAGTAAAATCGATTCCACCTAAAACAATTCCTATTAAAGGCATGATTACATTATTCACTAAAGATGTTACAATACTAGAAAAAGCACCACCAATAATAACTCCAACAGCCAAATCCATTACATTTCCACGACTAATGAATTCTTTAAATTCTTTCCACATACTTATACCTCCTCTATTTATTTATAACACATTTTAGGAAAAAAACATATAAATTTATTAGATTTATTAACAAAAACATTTTTAATTTAATGTTAACTTGTATGGATCTTCAGTCTTTCAAAATTAATTAAATGATCATGTAAAATTAAGAAAAAGGTCATAAAATTTGAATTTAATGAAAAAATTTACACACTATACTTGACAAGGTCTACTTTCTACCCGAGCTGCAGGATAAATGGACTTCCAGAAGACCCGTTCCCGCTTTGAATCAACACATTCGACTTGAGATATACGACCGGACGCACAGCATTCGAGTACGTGACATCGTAGTCGTAAACATAGCCAGTGGAGGTCACGTAAAACACAGTGTTGGAAGTAGACGAGCGCGGGGTTAAGGTCCATTGATAATTACTACTATCATACAACCAATCATTATTTTTACAATCCCTTACACTTGAAGTAGTCCAGACATATAGTGCTTTTGCTAAACAAGAGGCCCTATTTGTTGTATTTCCTCCACTTGTTGCCCATCCATAATCACTTGGATACATTAAACCTATTTTTCCGGTCCATGTTGTTGGTCTTCCAGTATACACTGTTGTGCCTCTTTCATAAGTATACCAATTGGTTACTAATGCCGATGAATAACTATCTGTTCCTCCTAAATTCCATGTGACATTTTCATCAATCATATTTCTTGCATCTGTAGTCATTCCATTATAATATGTGGTATTTAATGTAGATTGTAAACTTGAAGTAGTCCAATTGTTTGTATTATTACTATTCCATTTAATACTTGCGTTGTAATATGCTTTTTTTATTAATTTAATTCGTTGTCCATTTGGTGTATTTACTAATCCTATGATTCGCCATCCTGCACTTTCTCCATTAAAAGTAACATAATTATTTGGATTTGCTCCTGCGTATCTTAGTTCTGCTGTGGTCCATCCTGATAACGTAGGAGTAACTTTATATAATCCATCCCCACTTGTTACTTGAGTCACTCCTTTTAATACATCGGTTGCTGCTTGATATGGAATGGTGGCAGATCCACTTGTCCTTGTACTCGATTGGTTTCCTGCTGTATCTATAACACTTGCTGTTACTGTATAACTTGTTCCTCTTGTAAATCCTTTATTTCCATTAGTGAATGTCGTACTATTAGTAGATGATGTTTGAGTTGTTCCATTACTTAATGTAAAACTATATGTTTTTACCTTACTATGGCTATCACTTGCTCCTGCTATGGTTGCTACTAAACTTGTTCCACTCGCTGTTAAAGTGACATTTGTAAAACTTGGATTTGCTCCATCTACTTTATATAATGTACTATCACATAGAATTCCACTTTCTATGTTAGCTCCATTCGTCACCGTTACACATACTTTTTGAGCATTGGCATCATTTCCTAATGATACATTAAATGTTCCATTACTTATACTTGCTGCGTTTCCTGGACTACAACTACTCCCTGTTGTCGTACAATATTTGGCTGATTTAATTCCACTTTCTCCATCCGTTGGTGTTACTTTTACACTTAATGCTTTATACCATCCACTTCCTTGGGCTCCTGCTGTTTGACTTCCTATTGCAAAACTGGCACTTCCTGCTGATGTATCTACTTTACTTACTGTGATAGATTCATTTTTTATATTCCCTGCTTGATCTTTGATATGAGCATACCATTCTCCATTACTATTTGCACTTCCTTTATAAGTTTGTTCTGTAGTAGGAAAATTTGAAACATCTATCCATTTTGTATTATCATCTGTTGTACTATTTTTATCAAATGCATAAGATGCTATTCCACTTGCTATGTCTGTTACTGTGATGGAAATTTCATTTGTTGTTCCCCAGTTTGTTGCTGAAGTTTTATTAGATACCGTTGGAATGTCTTTATCTATTTTTACTATTGTATTCTTTGTTTCACTTGGATTTTTCATTTTATCTTCTACTTTAAATTCATAGGTTGTATCTGTTGTTTCATTAATTGTAATGGTTGCACTTCCATTTTTACCTGTGATACTTTGATTTTCTATCTCTTTCCATTCTTCTTCTCCTTGTTTCTTATAATAAAACTTTTCAACTCCACTTATTTCATCTTCTGCTGTTATAGTAATCGTTAAAGCTTCTTTCGTCCACTTTCCTTCACTTGGATTAGTTACTTTGATACTTGGTCCTTCAATATCTGCTTTTGTAATTTCATACTCTTCTTCTTTTAAATTATCTAATTGATCTTTTACTTG
>CANQRJ010000052.1 GCA_947626215.1 uncultured Bacilli bacterium | reverse complement strand
AGAAGGAAATGGACTATATGAAGTAAAACATGAAGAATATGAAGGAGAAGGATTTAACAAAACAGAATATCGATATGCAGGAAATAGTCCAGATAATTATATAAAATTTAATAATGAAGAAAATATATGGCGAATTATAGGTTTAGTGAATGTCAAAACAACAAATGGATATGAACAAAGAGTAAAAATAATAAGAGATTCTATAGGCAAGTTTAGTTGGGACACTTCAACAAGTAGTGTAAATGTCGGTTATGGAGTGAATGAATGGAGCCAAGCAGATATCATGAAACTCTTAAATTCTGGATATGAAACAAATGAAGATTTAAATAATTCTGACGAAACAATTACAGTAAATAATAGTCTTTATTGGACTGGAGGAACTGGAACATGCTATTATGGTTCTAATAATCGTACAACAAGTTGTAGTTTTCCTGATATAAGCTTGAGTGAATCAGAAGATTACATATCTAATGATATAATATGGAATACAGGATCTAATGGAAATAATAATTATATAGCACACGATTATGGATTACCAAGACATTTTTATGAATATGAAAGAAGTACAAATAATACAAAAATATGCAGTTCAGGGAAACATTGTACTGATAAAGTCCCAAGAACCACGGAATGGCAAACAGAAGGAGATAAAAAAGCATTAGTAGGCTTTATGTATCCAAGTGATTATGGATATGCAGTAGGTGGAAGTAGTGAAAATCGAATTAGTTGTTTAGATAAAGAAATGTTTCGTTGGAATAATAATGAAGACTGTTATAATAATGATTGGCTATTTGATAAAAGTAATGCTCAATGGACCATGTCGCCTCGCGCGGATTCTATCTCTGCCTACTGGGTGTTCTATGTAAACTATAACGGGTCTGTTAGCCACAAAGCTGGGAACGGTATTTTCGAGGTCCGTCCTGTCGTATATTTAAAACCAGAAATAGTAATTAACGGAGGATCTGGAGCTTACGGAGATAATTATACTATTGAAATTCAAAAAGCAATTAAAAAAAGTATGAAAAATATATAGATATTGAAAAATGTTAATTTTCTTTACATATTTTATATAATTTGTTTTGTATGTCTTTTTTTCTTTTGATATACTTTTAATAGGTGATGAATATGTCTAAGATTGTAAATGTGTTAGCAAGAGAAGTATTAGATTCAAGGGGAGATCCTACAGTTGAAGTAGAAATTACGACAGAAAAAGGAAATGTTGCACGTGCTATCGTGCCTAGTGGAGCTTCTACTGGCGAAAGAGAAGCGTTAGAACTTCGTGATCATGATGAAAAAAGATATTTAGGAAAAGGTGTTTTAAAAGCCGTATCTAATGTGAATCAAGTGTTAAAACCTTATGTTATTGGAAAAGAAGTGAGTAATCAAAAAGAAATTGATGATTTATTAATCCATTTAGATGGTACCAAAGATAAATCTAAATATGGAGCGAATGCGATTTTAGGAATCAGTTTAGCCGTTTCAAAAGCATCTTCTTTAGATCAAAATCTTCCTTATTATGATTTTTTAGGCAAAAAAGAATCTTATCTTTTACCTGTTCCGATGATGAATGTCATTAATGGTGGAAGTCATGCCGATAGCTCTGTCGATTTTCAAGAATATATGATTGTTCCAGTTGGAGCAAGTTCTATTCGTGAAGCAATTCGTATGAGTAGTGAAGTTTTTCATCATTTGAAAAAAATTTTAAAAGAAGATGGACATATTACTTCTGTTGGGGATGAAGGTGGTTTTGCCCCTAATTTGTCCAGTAATGAAGAACCTTTTAAATATATTATGAAAGCAATTTTAGATTCTGGTTATATTCCAGGAGATGATTTTGTTCTTGCTATTGATGTTGCGGCAAGTGAATTTTATAATAAAGAAACGAAACATTATGAATTTAAGAAAAGTCATGGTGGAGAAAAAACGACTGAAGAAATGATTTCTTATTTAGAAGAATTAGTTGAAAAATATCCTATTTTTTCTATTGAAGATGGTTTAGGAGAAAATGATATGGAAGGTTGGAAAGAACTCACGAAGCGTCTCGGAAATAAGATTCAACTTGTTGGGGATGATTTGTTTGTTACCAATCCTAGTATTTTTAAAGAAGGAATTCAAGGATGTCTTGCGAATGCGATTTTAATTAAAGTGAATCAAGTAGGGACGATTAGTGAAACGATAGAAACTGTAAAAATGGCAAAATCTTCAGGGTATCACACGATTATTTCTCATCGAAGTGGCGAGACAGAAGACACTTCTATCGCACATTTAGCTCTTGCTTTAGAAACAGGTCAAATTAAAACAGGATCGATGTCTAGAACTGATCGAATTTGTAAATATAATGAACTTATTCGAATTGAAGAAGAATTAAAAGATCATGCTATTTATGCAGGCAAATCTATTTTGAAGAAAAAGTAAACTTGTTAGAAAAGTTATAGATAAGATTAATCTATAAAATTATTACAAGAAAAAATGAATCAAATTAAAATGTCATAAAGATTGGTTTAAAAACTAGCACTTTATTGACATTTTTTTTACTTTTAAAACTTTACGTTTCTTTTTATTTTATGGTATACTTAACTAAGGTGAGTAGATATGGCAAATAACACATATGATGCAAGTTCTATTAAAATATTAGAGGGATTAGAAGCCGTTAGAAAACGTCCTGGTATGTATATTGGCTCTACCGATAAAAGAGGAATGCATCATTTAGTTTGGGAAATTGTAGATAATGCGATTGATGAAATTATTAATGGTTATGGAGATTATATTAAAATATTACTTCATAAGGATGGCTCTATTACAGTCGCGGATAATGGTCGTGGAGTTCCTATTGGAATGCATGAAAGTGGGAAAAGCGCGCCTGAAGTTATTTATACGGTTTTGCATGCAGGTGGAAAATTTGAAAATGCAGGATATAAGGTTTCTGGTGGTCTTCATGGAGTAGGTGGATCGGTTGTTAATGCTTTATCTACTAAAATGGATGTTGTCATTTATCGTGAAGGAAAGATTAGCGAGATTAAATTTAAAAATGGTGGAATGGTAGACAGTCCTTTAAAAACTATTGGAGAAACCAAAAAAACAGGAACGATTGTTACTTTTTTACCTGATAAAGAAATTTTTAAAAATTGTAATTTTTCTTTTACGACGATTTGTGAAAGAATGCAAGAAAGTGCTTTTTTACTTTCTAATGTCACGATTGAAGTCATTGATGAAGAAGATCACTTAAATGCCAAATATCATTATGAAAATGGAATTGTTTCTTTTGTAGAATATATGAATGAAAATAAGAATACGTTACATAAAGCGATTCATTTTGATCAAACAAAAAATGAAATTGAAGTCGATATTGCTATGCAATACACGGATTCTTATAATGAACAAATTTTATCTTTTGTAAATAATGTAAAAACGAGTGATGGAGGCTCTCATGAAGTGGGATTCAAAACCGGACTTACCAAAGCTTTTAATGATTATGCTAGAAATAATGGAATTTTAAAAGGAAAAGATGGATTAGATGGTGGAGATGTAAGAGAAGGTTTATCGGCGATTATCTCTGTCAAAATTCCGGAACATTTACTTCAATTTGAAGGACAAACGAAAGGAAAACTTGGAACTCCAGAAGCAAGAAATGCTGTAGAGGGAGTTACTTATGAAAATTTAAAATTCTTTTTAGAAGAAAATAAAGAAATTGCTTTAAATATTTTAGAAAAAGCTCAAAAAAGTAAACTTGCAAGAGAGGCGGCTAGAAAAGCAAGAGAACAAGTAAGAAAAGGAACAGGTAAAAATAATAAAGAAAAAATTGTAGGTGGAAAACTTGTAAAAGCTACAGGTAAAAATTATATGCAAAACGAACTTTTTTTAGTCGAAGGTGATAGTGCAGGAGGTTCGGCAAAAACTTGTAGAAATCGTGAAACTCAAGCGATTTTACCATTACGTGGAAAAGTTTTGAACTGTGAGAAAGCAAGTCAAAATGATATTGAAGCGAATCAAGAGTTAAAACAAATTGAATATGCAATTGGTGCCGGACTTGGACCTAACTTTGATTATACGGAAAGTAATTATGGGAAGGTCATTATTATGACCGATGCCGATGTCGATGGATCCCACATTCAAATTCTTTTGATCACGTTCTTCTATCGTTTTATGAGACCTTTAATTGAACAAGGAATGCTTTATATTGCAACACCTCCACTTTATTCAATTGAAACGAGTAAAGGAAAAGAATATATTGCCACAGATGAAGAGTTACAAGAAAGAAAAAAAGGAAAAACCAATCTTAAAGTGGGAAGATTTAAAGGTCTTGGTGAAATGGACGCTCATGAGTTATATGAAACAACAATGGATCCGAAAAACAGAACTTTACATCGCGTGAATCTTACCGATGCCGCATTAGCAGAAAAAAGAATCCATGTGTTAATGGGAGACGAAGTCGCGCCTAGAAAAGAATGGATTAATGAAAATGTAGACTTTACTTTAGAAGATGATTTTAGATAGGGGGTTTTTCTATGAATGAAAAAATATTATATGAAAATTCTTTTTTTGAATTTGTCGAAGAAGAAAAAGAATATACGATTCAAGAAGAAAAAAGAAGTGTGACATTAAGATATGTAAGAAGATCTCCTGGAGTTCGAGCACTTGTTATCAATCCTAAAAATCAAATTTTACTTTCTCATGAATATCGTTTTGATTTAGATTGTTTTGATTATCGTTTACCTGGTGGAAAAGTTTTTGATTCTTTAAAAGATTATCGTAAATCAATCGAAGAAAATACGTTAGTAGAAAAAGCTTATGAAGCCGTTATTAAAGAAGGAAAAGAAGAAGTGGGAATCGAATTTAAAAATCCAAAATTATTGTGGATAAGTAAAGCAGGAACTTCAGTAAATTGGGATTTATATTATTATTTAATTACAGATTTTCATATTCTTCCTAATGGTCAAAATTTAGAAGAAAATGAGATTATCGATGGTTTTGTTTGGAAAAGTTTTGAAGAAGTCAAAGAAATGTGTCTTGAACATGAAATTCATGAAGAAAGGACGATAGGTGTTCTTCTCTCTTATATATTAAAGAATGGGTGAGATTATGGCAAAGAAAAGTAATGAAAAATCAATTGTTGAAAAAATTTATGATTATAGTTTAGAAGAGTTAATGGAAACTGGGTTTGCTCGTTATTCGAAAGAAATTATTCAGGAACGTGCTTTACCTGATGTAAGAGATGGATTAAAACCCGTTCAAAGACGTATTTTGTACGCGATGTATTTATTTCATTATACTCATGATAAACCTCATCGGAAAAGTGCAAAAGCAGTGGGGGACATTATGGGTAATTTTCACCCTCATGGTGATTCTTCTATTTATGATGCAATGATTCGTATGAGTCAAAAATGGAAGATGCGTGAAGTGTTTATCGATGTTCATGGAAATAATGGATCTATCGATGGCGATGGACCGGCTGCAATGCGTTATACAGAGGCTAGATTATCAAAAATAGCCGAGACAATGATGGATTCGATTAAGAAAAACACAGTAGAAATGACTTATAATTTTGATGATACGGAGTTAGAGCCTACAGTTTTGCCTGCTTCTTTTCCAAATTTGCTCGTCAATGGTTCTACAGGTATTTCGGCAGGATATGCAACCAATATTCCTACCCATAATTTAAGTGAAGTCATTGACGCGACCATTAAACGGATTGAATCTCCAAATTGTAAATTAGAGTCAATTATGGAAATTATGCCTGGTCCTGACTTTCCAACGGGTGGAGTGATTGAAGGAAAAGAAGGTTTAATTGAAGCTTATACCAAAGGAAAAGGCAAAGTCGTTGTAAAGGCTAATTGTGAAATTGTCTCTTCTGGAAATAAAAAACAAATTATCGTACATTCGATTCCTTATGAAGTCATTAAAGAACAATTAATTAAAAAGATTATTGATATTAAAGTGGATAAAAAAATTGAAGGTATTAATGACGTAACAGATGAATCCGATGCCGAGCATATGGCGAGAATCGTCATTGATTTAAAGAGTACAGCTAATCCCGAACTTGTTTTAAATTATTTACTTAAAAATACCGATTTACAAGTGAATTATAATTTTAACATGGTCGCGATTGTAAATCGTCGTCCAAAACTTGTTGGTATTTTAGATATTTTAGATGCTTTTATTGATCATCAAAAAGAAGTGATTAAAAGAAGATGTGAATTCGACTTGGAACACGCGAAAGCAAGATATCATATTTTAGAAGGTTTAATGAAAGCCATTAGTATTTTGGATGAAGTGATTGCGACCATTCGTTCTAGTAATAATAAAACGGATGCGATTGAAAACTTATGTAAAAAGTACGAATTTACTTTTGAACAAGCGAAAGCTATCGTGGAATTACAACTTTATCGTTTAACGAATACTGATATTGAAGAAATTAAAAAAGAAATGGAAGAGTTACAAAAGAATATGAATATTTGGACTCAGATCTTAAATAATGAAGATGCTTTAAAACATGTGATGAAAACAGAGCTTCGTTTGATTAAAAAGGAATATGGAAATCCTCGTCGAACGATCATCAAAGAAGAAGTCACAGAAATTAAGTTAGATATGAAGAGCATGATTCCAAAAGAAAAAGTAGTGGTTTTAATTACAAAAGAAGGTTATATTAAAAGAGTAAGTAATAAGGCGTATCTAGCAAATAACGAAGAACCTTTGATGAAACCAGGCGATTATATTACAAATTTATTTGATGTTACCACTTTAGATCATATTTTATTATTTACGAATTTGGGAAATTATATTTTCCTTCCTGTTCATAAAATTCCAGAAACAAAATGGAAAGAACTTGGAAAACATATTAGTAATGTTGTAACGATGAGTAGTCCTTCTGAAAAAATTATCAATTCTTATATTTATTCTAGTCAAGATGAGATTGTCAGTGTCACTAAAATGGGAATGATTAAACGGACGAAAGCGATAGATTATGAGGCTACAAGAACAAATAAAGTTATGACGGCTATGAAATTAAAAGAAAATGATGAAGTGGTTTCTGTTTGTCTTGCTAAACGCGATTTACTTGTTGTGACAAAAGAAGGCTATTATTGCAAATTTCCAAAATTAGAAGTTCCTTTGGTTGGAGTTAGAGGTTCTGGAGTCAAAGCGATTTCTTTAAAAGAAGATGAAGTGATAAAAGTCCTATCTTTAGATCAAGAAGAGTATCTTTCATTATTTACGAATCAAAAAACGGCTAAAAGAGTTAAAACTATAGAATTACAAGAAACTGGAAGAGCAAAACGTGGAGCAACTCTTATGAAAAAAGTAAAAAGTGTTCATTATGAAATTCAAAGTATTTTTGCAAGTGATGCAAAGAGCATTATTACTAATATTGTAGAAGATAAAAAATTAGATATTAAAAATAGTGAAATTCCAATTATGGATACAGTTTCTACAGGTTCTACTATTACTAAGAAAGATTTAAAAAATTCCTTTTTAAAGGTTGAACTTATAGGTTTGGAAGAAAAAAAGGAAGAGTCTAAAGAAGAAGAGCAAATAGAATTTCAATTAGATGACTTTAAATTATAAAAATTCTGATATGGGTCAGAATTTTTTCTTTTTTACATAAAATGTAATAGGTGATGATGACATGAATAAAAAAGAAGAATTTAAGTCTTTTGCTAGACTTCATCCAGAACTTGTAAGTTATGTAAAAAGTGGAGATATGACTTGGCAAAAATTTTATGAAATTTATGATATTTATGGAAATGAAGAATCGGCTTGGAAAAATTATTTTACGGCTTCTACTGCCACTAGTACTGGTACTTCAACTGACGCGATGAGCTCAATTACGAATAAGATTCGAAATATTGATATGAATTCTATTCAAGAACATATTAAAACGGCTCAGAAAGCATTGAACTTAATTAGTGAACTTACTGGAAAAGCAGAAACAACTTCTCCTTTAACGGCTAGTGTTCCTAAGGTGCCTAGACCTATTAACCAATTTTTTGAGGATTAGTTATGGAAATATTTTTGCAAAAGATGATTTTAGATCATCCAAAAATGTATCAACATTTAAAAGAAAATTCTTATTGGTTTAAATACTTAAATCGTGATTCTAGTTTTTATAAAGATTTTGAAGAAAAAATGAAAGAATTATATCATGAACGTGCGACGGATAAGATTAGTGATGCGATTGATAATATTGATTTGGTTAGTAATGTTCTAATGTCTTTAAAATAATAGCTCAAATTTTTTATTTCAAAAAGATAATTTGTTTTTGTACATAATAAAATAACACTTGGCGTATGTAAAAAAGAACGTTATAATTAAGTTGAGGTGAGTAACTATGAGTACAATAAATATAACTAATGCGAGAGCAAATTTATTTCAGTTAGTATCAGATGTAAATGTCAGGTTTAATCCAATTACAATTGTTAATAATAAGGGAAAAAATGCAGTTTTAATATCAGAAGATGAATGGAAAAACATTGAGGAAACTTTATTTTTATCAAGTATACCTAGTTATGCTAAAAATATAAATGATATAAAAAATAACGAAAATTGGGATCAAGCTAAGGAATATAAGAAAGATGAAGAGTGGTAATTTGTATATAATTAAATTTTCTAAACAAGCAGAAAAAGATAAAATGAAACTTAAAAAATAAAAGTTGTAAAAATATATTAAATTTGATGATTAAAAAATTATTTAGCGTATAAATCAATAGACAACATAGAATTGTTTATGAGGTTGATGAAAATAAAAAAGAAATTCATATTTTAAGAATGTGGACTCATTATGAAAAATTGTGATTATTAAAAATATTCATGTTTACATCTGAGACGAATATTCAATCATTCATATAAAATTATACTGTGAGTTTTTTTCTTTTTTATTCATTTTGATAAATTTTAATTCATCATAGTTTGGAATAATTGACAAAAACTTAAATGTGTGTTATTGTGAATATGTAAGGTACCTTGTATAAAATAAGAAAGGGAAATTGAGTATTACTTTTATACATAGAATCATGAAAGAAACTATTAATAAAATGATAATGAATATAAGAAATGTGATTAATAAATCTTTTTTTCTCATAATATCAAGCCTGGTACCATAAAGGTGTAATATTTAATTCATTAGTGAATGTAAATGATACTATAAGAATGTACAAAAAAGGGAAAAAATTCATGTACAAAATTGTACATAAAATAAACCCTTAA
>CANQRJ010000051.1 GCA_947626215.1 uncultured Bacilli bacterium | reverse complement strand
TTAAGTTTTATATTCTACAACACAAGTTTCGAGAAATTTGTCGAATGGTGTCGAATGTTAAAAAAAATGTCTTTTAAAGACAAATTTTTACTCATTTATTTCTTTCATAGCTACAACCGCGGCTACACTTCCATCACTTACTGCTGTAGTTAACTGTCTTAAAATTTTTACTCGCGTATCCCCTGCAACATAAATGAATGGAGTTTTTGTATGTACCCCATCTGGAGATAAAATATAACCTTTCTCATCTACATCTACTACATTTTTAAATATTTCATTTTTAGGAACTTGACCTATTGCAATAAAAAGAGCATCTACTTTTAAAGTCGTTTCTTCTCTGTTTTGATCTGTAACTATAATGCTTTCTAATTTTTCATTTCCTAGAAGAGAAGTTACCGTTGAATTTAAAAGAAAAATAATATTTTTTTTCTTTTTCAATTCTTCTACATAACGATTCTCTCCTCGAAATTCTTCTCTTCTATGAATCACATATACACTTTCTGCAATATCGGATAAATAAAGGGCATCTTCTAAAGCTGTATTTCCCCCACCATTCACGGCCACGACTTTTCCTTTAAAAAAATTTCCGTCACAAGTCGCACAGTAAGAAACTCCTTTTCCAATAAATTTATTTTCATTTTCAATATTTAATTTTCGATTTTCTGCACCTGTTGCAAGAATCACAGATTTTCCAAAATACGTTTCTTTATTCGTCACGACACTTCGGTTATCATTTACTTTCACAACGGTTTCAAAACGCACCTCTCCACCTAAATTTTTTACTTGTTCATATAAATTTGTGGCAAAATCATAACCACTTATTGAAGAAATTCCAGGATAATTTTCAATTTTATTGGCATTTAAGATTTGCCCTCCATAATTTTTAGCTTCTAAAACTAATACTTTTTTGTTTCCTCTTAAAGCATATAATGCACTTGTAAGTCCTGCAGGTCCTGCTCCCACAATAATGATGTCGTACATACTTTCCCTCCTTATTTATTTATATTTTATACCATTTTCTTTCTAAAAGTCAAAAACTTTAAAAAAAAGAAAATAGCTTACTTCCATTTTCTTTAAAAACCACAAGTACCACCTTTATTTTGAATTAACTTTTCAATACGTGTTAAAATGTTTTCGACATCCTCATTTTTATTGTATACAAAAGTTGATTTTAAATCTAAATCATTGGTTTCAAATTGAAGAATTTCTTTTGTTTTTACATCTAAATCAAATTTATAAGTGTACATATTCTCTTCTAGCATACAAGAAATAGATACAGATTCTCCTGAAGGCTCTACTTTATAAAAACCATAAATTGACGCGATTGTAACAATAAGAACTATGATAAACAAAAGAAAGTGTAAAAAAGTTATTCCAATAGTTATTTTATTTATCTTTTCATTATGGTTTATTTTTTTAGTAAAACAGATTCGATATTACGACCTACAAGTTCATCTAAACTAATTTCAAAAATACTTGCTAATTCTTTTGCTTCTAAAATATCCGGTGAAGATTCTCCTAATTCCCAATTAGAAATCGTTTGTCTTGTCACTCCAAGTAATTCCCCTAATTGTTCTTGAGATAATTTTTGCTCTTTTCTTTTTTGATAAATCTTTTCTCCTAATTCCATTTTTTTCTCCTTTCTGTTTTTAATATATCAAAAGAATCACACTCTTTCTACCAAATTTCTTTAACAATTCACGTAAAAAAAGTTAACATTTATTCTTTTTTAAAATAAAAAAAGAACAGGATCTGTTCTCATTAATTGGTCTCTAAATATTCCCATTCAATTTGATATTCTGTTTCTGATAATTCTCCTAAGTTTTTGATATATTTTTCAATTAATTCTTTGGCACGTTCTCTTGCAGACATCATAAGTTGAGTATTTGATTCGGCACTTTTTTGCATCTGCTCTTGAGCCTTACGAACGGCTTCTGTTTCTTCTTCAGGAGATATTTCATTTTTATTGATGAAATTATCATTTGAGTAAACATAAGAATTCTTATCTAATTTTTCATTATCTATATCAATACTAATGACTTTTGCTTGAGGTAAAGTCACTTTCACATGATTATTATTTAATTCAATGTTTACTTTTGACATATCAATACCAATTTTGGCAATTCCAGTATATTCAATCCACATCGTACGGTCTGTTTCAAATAAATGCGTAATTCCTACTCCTGCTTTCTTTTCAAATTCGGCTACATTATGAAAATAGGTTTTTAGAGTTGCTAATTCACAGATAGCTCTAATCTGGGTTAAATCGGGTTGTTGATTTTGTAATTTGTTATCACATCCACCAAGAATCATAACACATCCAAGAATCAAAAATAACATTTTTATTTTTTTCATTACTCACACCACCTTAATTAATCTCCAACTCATAGCCATTATTTAAAGATTTTGCCCATGGTTCTAATAATCCTTTTAAAGCATCTCTCGCATTTTCTTTGGCAATATCTTTTAATTCTACTTCGTTCTCTACTCGATTTTTTAAATCTTCCTTACATAATTTGTAAGCTTCTTGAGAAACACTAGAAGATTCCGATTGTTTTTTTACAAAAATGTAATCTAAAGTTCCCATGTCGACACTGGTTTCATGAATTTCTACTTCTGGTAAAGTCACTTTTATTTTCTTTGCAGCTTTATCAATATCAATTTGAACTTCATTAAAATCAATTCCTGCTTTTACAATTCCCTCATATTTTACATAATATTGTGCATTATTTTTTTCCTTATCTTCTTCACTATTGTATTTTGTCGCGATGGCATTATAAGTATATTGAACGGTTGAAAGTTCATTGATTTCAATAATTTTTTGTAATGATGCTTTTGCTGTAATCGTAATTCTATTGTCATTTACATTTTTAAGAAATATACCACCTACAATGACTATTATAAGTACAAGAATTAAAATTCCTACTAAACTACTTTTTTCCTTAATAATAATTTTCTTTGTTTTTGTTGGTTTTTCTTTTGATTCTTCTTTTATTTCTTCATTTTCAGATAAATCATTTTCTTCTTTTAATTCTTCTTTTAAAACTTTTTCTTCTACATTTTTTTTCTTTTTAAACTCCATACTACTACCTCTTTCTAAACTTGTTTAAAAATTTTTTTCACTCATCACCTCTATAAAATAACATGTTTCTCACGCGACGATTTTTTCACTACAAGAATACCATTCTTTTTTTTAAAAATCAATTACTTGAATCCCTTTGATATTTCTGTTTATAATATTCTAGTAATTCTTCATTTTCAAAATAATTAATCTTCATACTTTCTTTCACTTCTTTTAAAGTTTCATTCGCGGCAGAAGATGCTTTTTCAGAACCAATTCTTAAAATTTCATAAACTTCGTCTAATCTTTCTTCATAATATTTTCTTCTTTCTCGAATTGGCTTTAAAACTCTTTCTATTACTTCGAATAAAAATTTTTTAATTTTTACATCTCCAAGTCCACCTTTTTCATAATGAGCTTTGAGTTCTTCTAAATTTTGATATTCTGGTAAAAAGTTTTGAAAATCTTCTTTGGTACACAAAGTTTCTAAATAGATGAAAACAGGATTATTTTTGGTATCTCCAGGATCTTCTATTTTAATGTGATTTGGATCCGTATACATACTCATGACTTTCTTTTTTACCGTTTCTGTATCATCTGATAAATAAATACAATTCCCAAGACTTTTACTCATTTTGGCATTTCCATCAATTCCAGGTAGTCGAAGAGCCGCTTTTGTATCAGGTAAAACGGCAGTTGGTTCAACTAAAACTTCGGAATACGTTCGATTAAAACTTCTTACAATTTCTCTTGTTTGTTCAATCATAGGAAGTTGGTCTTCTCCAACAGGAATAACACTCGCTTTAAACGCCGTGATATCTGCGGCTTGACTAATTGGATACGTAAAAAATCCGACTGGAATGTTTGCCTCAAAGTTTCGTAGTTTGATTTCATTTTTGACCGTTGGATTTCTTTGAAGTCTGGATACGGTCACTAAATTAGAATAAAAGAAAGTAAGTTCTGTTAATGCAGAAACTTGAGATTGAATAAAAATGGTTACTTTTTTTGGATCTAACCCCACTGATAAATAATCTAGAGCCACTTCTATAATACTATCTCTAATTTTTTCAGGATGAAGGGCATTATCCGTTAAAGCTTGGGCATCGGCAATCATAATATACATTTCATCATAATCTCCACTATTCTGAATTTTAACACGATTCATTAAAGAACCTACATAATGACCTAAGTGTAAGCGCCCTGTAGGACGATCTCCCGTTAAGATAATTTTTTTCATAAAACATTCACTCTTTCTTTAATCATTTTATCATAGAAAAGAAAAAGATGAAAATTAATTCATCATTTTTTCTTATTTTGTTTGTTTTTTTGCTTCTTTCGTTAAATTTTTGATCTTCTCATTTAAGTCTTTAAACTTTTTATTGATAAAGATTAAAATCACTCCTGTTGATACAGTTACAAATGCTAAGTTCCAAAGAATGACCCCTAAATTAGATATTCCTTCACTTTTCTTTTTGGCTTTTTCCATTTCTGTAAAGACATCATATCGATTTTCTTTTTTGGTATTATATAAATTTTGAATGGCCGATTTTATATCTTCATCATAACTACTTGTATAACCATCAAATACTTTATCTCCAATAATAATGTATGGTACTCCACCGGCAGGTTGATCTAAAAATTCAGAAACTTCATCAAACAATTTTTCATTTTCATCATCATACCAAACTTCAAATGTGACCATTTTAAAATATTTTCCATATTCTTCTGTGATGCTATTCATAAAAGTTAAGAATCTTTGGCAAAATCCACAACCTCTTCCACGAAACATATAAATCGTAATTTGATCATCATTTTCAGAATAATTACTAAAAGCTTCTTCGATATTTTCTTCTTTTAGAGCTTCTCTAAATGTAAGTGTGTTATACCCTTCTATTGCAAAAACATGACTTGGCATGAACAAAAATGCTATGAAAACGAAAATAAACAAATATTTCTTCATAATGTACTTCCTTTCTTCAAACAAACATATTATAGCATAAGAATTAAAAAAAGAATTTGTTTTTTATTAAATTTCATGAAAAATTCATAAAACTTTTTTAATGATACAAATTCTTAATTTATAATCAATGTATTTTATTATTTCTATTGGATATTTTTTTAAGTTTAAATTGGATAACTTTTTACAATTTCAATCGGACACTTTTTGAACTTTTAATCGGATACTTTTATTTATTTCTATTTTTAATATAATCACATATCACATCTACTGTTTTTTCTTTTCCAATACTTGAATCAATACATAAATCATAATGGATAGCCTCTCCCCATTTTTGTCCTGAAATTAGCTCATAATAATTGGAACGATTTTTATCGGATTCTTGAATGTTCTTTTTGGCTTCGCTTTTTGTATCATGATACATTTCCATTACTTTTTTGATTCGATAGTCCATTGGAGCATAGATAAAAATACGAACTAAGTTTTTAGAGTCTTTCAGTACATAATCAGATGCTCTTCCTACCAATACACAAGAACCTTTTTTGGCAATCCATTTTAATACTTTTTCTTGAGCTTCTATCGCATATTTTGCAGGTGAAGTAGTTAAATACATTTGAGATGTTTCGTCTTCGCTTGGATCCATTTTTTTGATAAATTCTTGATCGAGTCCACTTTCTTTCGCGACTAAAGCCGTCACTTCTTTATCATAAAAAGGAATGTTTAACTTTTTAGAAACTAATTTTCCAATTTCTTTTCCTTGACTTCCATGAGTTCTAGATATAGAAATAATGACTCCTTTTTTAGAATCTTTTAATGTTACGACTTCTTCTTTTACTTTTACACTTTCTTTTAGATTTTTAAAGAAATGACTTACTAAGAAAATAGTTACAATGATTCCTAAAAGATCTGCTACAGGGGCGGCTATTAAAACACCATCAATCCCCATAAATATTGGAAGAATGAAAACAAGTGGCACAAAAAAGAGAAGATCTCTAGATAAAGAAACGAATGCACTTTTAATAGGTTCTCCTACTGCTTGAAAGAAAATAGAACACATTTTAATCAAACATGTAAATGTTACAAAGAATAAGAAAATTCGGAATGTTTTGACTGCAAATTCCATATACAATACATCTTGAGATCCAAAAATTTGAATTATAACTTCTGGGAAAAATTCAAATACGAAAGTAGATACGACTCCAATTATGATTGTCGCGATGACTACTTTTTTAAAGGTTTCTTTTACTCGTTTTAAATTCTTAGCTCCATAATTATAACCTAATATTGGTTGAGCTCCTAAAATAATTCCAACAACCAAATTAATTACTATAGAAAATACTTTCATGACGATTCCAATCACGGCAATTGGAATATCGGTTCCATAATCACTTTCACTACCATATTTAAAAAGCATCATGTTACATACTAAAGAAATCACCACAATACTCATTTGAGTAATAAATGTAGAAATTCCAAGTTTTATGACATTTTTAAACACTGGAAAATACAAATGAAAACTTTTCTTTGATAAACGAAATGTTTTTGTCTTTGTGTAATAATAAATGGATAAAAGCAACGTAGCAACTTGCCCTATTACGGTCGCATAAGCAGCTCCTTCAATTCCTAAATGTAGTCCAAAAATAAATATTGGATCTAATATAATATTAATGACGGCACCTACTAAAGTAGAGATCATTGAAAATGTTGGAGACCCATCGGCACGAATCACGGCATTCATACTATTTCCAAGCATATAAATCGGAATAAAAGCAAGAATAATGACATAATAGGCTCTTGCGTATTCAATACTTTTTTCACTTGCTCCGAATAAATAAAGTAAAGAATCTTTAAATACAAAACCTAATATTAGAAATATGATACTGATAATAAATGTTATGAATATGCTATTTCCAATCGCTTGATGAGCGTTTTTCGTGTCTCCTCTTCCTTGACACAAAGAAAGATAAGCCGCGGCTCCATCTCCAAAACACCAAGCAAAGGCAACTGCAATAATTGTAATAGGATAAACCACTCCTGTTGCCGCATTTCCTAAATAACCAAGCTCACTATGACCAATAAAAATTTGATCAACAATGTTATATAATGAACTAATGAGTAAAGATAAAATACAAGGAATCGAAAACTTCAAAAGTAATTTTGATATCTTTTCCTCTCCTAAAAATTTGTTATTTTCTTCTTTTTCCATAACCATCCTCCTTAACAAATTTTCGTCTAAATCCTATTTTAGAGCAAAAAAATAATGCATAAAAACGTCTTGTTTTTACGCATTATTGCTGGATCAGACTTAATAAATTATACTAATTTTTTTTTAAAATTTCAAAAGTTTTTTTAAAACAATACTCCACTTTTTATTTTTTTAAATCCATTCCATCTTGAAAAGCATTGCCCACTCTTTCAGAAACTTTATAGTAACCATGAGTAAATGGATCAAAAGAAATGGCTTCTAATTTAGAAATGTTTACTTTGTCATCATCCATTACACTTTCGTCTGCTAATACATTTACTACTTTTCCAACTATTCCATAACCTAAATCATTTTGACTTCCTATATAGCTACATTCTAAACAAATTGGAAATTCATTAATGATGGGAGCATCGACATAAGATGATTTTGTACTTGTTAAACCACTTTCTATAAATTTATTCGGATGATTATTTCCAGATACCATTCCAAAATAATCTGCAACTTTTACGTGTTTTGCATCGGCAAGACTTACTGTAAAAGCTTTTCTTTCTTTGATATTTTTGACAGTTTTATGATTCGTAGATAAATTTAACAATACTTGATCTCTTTCTAACATGGTTCCCCATGCGGCATTCATAACATTCACACTTCCATCTTCATTATAAGTCGCGATCATCAAAACAGGCATTGGAAATATTGCCTCAGTGGTACTAATTTTCTTTTTCATTTTTTCTTTTCACCTCATTTATATTATACAAAATTTTCAATAAAATTTATAGACTTAATACAATACGAAAACTTGTATTTGGATAATTAGATCCAGAATAACGATCAAAATCAAAAATACCTGCTGCTAATCCGTTATAATTTGCTCCACCACGTAAAACCCACGGATTTCCAATTGACGGCAGTAAACTTCCATCTGCGTAAAATGTACTACACTTATAATCATTACTTGGAGTAATTAAATAAAAGGGACCAAGTTCTTTCGTAGCATCTCCAAATTTTCCCTTTTGATAATGATTACCTGTTATATCATAATCATATAAATCGTAATATTTTGAAGATGGCCAATCAAATCCTGTGTCATTTGATCCTTCTTCATTAGAATAAAACCCTTTAAAGCCTGAATTTAAAGTAGAACTAACACCTGATGTAGGTGATGCATTGGTTTCACTTGATTGCATCACTCCCATCACATAATCCCAAGCACCACCAGACATATCGTATATTCCATAATAATTATTTGTTGTACTCGATATTACACTAGAAGAATTAAAATAATTATAACCATTTATTCCATCTTTGTTTATTCCAACTTTGTCTGTTTTGGAACATCCCGCATCTACACATACAGGTTCATAATTAGAAGAATATCCTGTGACATAATATTCATTATTATTATTGATTCGTGGTTCTGTACATGAATCACTGTTACATCTTCCATATTTACTACTCGTTAAATAAGCGACGGCTCCCCATTCCATATTTTTCATCATATGGCTTTCTAAATCTCTTTGATAATTATAACTTGTATAAAATGCATTTCCTACTTGAATGTTTCTCCAACTATAGACATTTGGTTTTATAATAACTTTTTCAGAATTATTTTCATTTTTTTCTGCTCCACTTGTAGACCAAGTTGTTGTATCTGTAAGCTCTGACGTTAAATCACTATTTTGATTATATCCTGTTTCAAATTTTCCAACCCACATTCCATTACAATCAAATGAAGTAAAAGCAGGATGTGTTAGCCAACTATCTAAAGTAGATCCATTAGATGGGGTATCTTTGTTTTTATCTTCAAAAATAATTTGAATTTCTTTTTGTTGATTTAATTTAGGTTCTTTTGTTACATCTGTTACAGGTTCTAAGCTATTTACACTTGTATAGCTATCTGTTTCTCCATTCCATATTTGATAACGATATCTTGGAATCCATACTAAGTATGATTCTATATTACTTTCAGGTATCTCTTCATTATTTTTGTATGTTTTTGT
>CANQRJ010000050.1 GCA_947626215.1 uncultured Bacilli bacterium | reverse complement strand
AAGGGAAACCTTGGAAGTGGAACGTGGTAAACCCCACAAGCGAGAAACCCAAATTTTGGTAGGGGAGTCATTCTTTAGGAATCAAACGAAGGAATGAATCGTAAGATAGATAAATATTTGCCATGTACTTTTCGTACATACAGAACAAGGCTTATAAGTTATTTTTTTATTTATAAAGGAGTGAGTATCTTTTGAAAGAGATTGGCGAAAGCCTAAAAGAGGCACGAATATCATCAGGAGTGACCTTAAAAGAAGCTTCAGAGGATTTAAGTATCAAAGAGGCAATCTTAGAAAATATTGAAAGTGGAAGTATGGGTTGCTTTAAAGATATTTATGAATTAAAAGAATACATTCTTAATTATGCAAAGTATTTAGGATTAGATGGAAACAAATTAATGGATGAATTTAATGAATATTTATTTGAATATACTTCTAAAATTCCTTTAAAAGAAATTGAAAAGAAAGTAGAAGAACAAAATAAGGAGAATAAAGAGGAAAAAGTCGTTTCTCCTTATACGAAACCTATGAAAAAATATCCATCTAAATATTATATTATTTTATATACTGTTTTAATTTTATTTGCTATTTTCGTTGTCGTTTGGAGCGTGATTCAAATTTCGAGTGCAGATACTTCGGTGACTACCGTTGCAAAAATATAAGGAGGAACACATGAATTTATCGAATCGATTAACAATCAGTCGTATGGTGCTTGCTGTGATTATTTTAATATTACTTATTTTTCCATGGCAACAAATTGGAGTTCAATTTCCGACTTTCTTATTGATGGGAAGAGTTTTAGTAGATTTAAAGTTTTTGATTGCCGGTTTTCTTTTTGTTATCGCGTCGGTTACCGACTATTTGGATGGGGCGATTGCTAGAAAAGATAAAAATGAAACCGATGTTGGGGCTATGTTAGATGCTATCGCGGATAAGTTTTTAGTAAATGGTGTTTTAATTGTACTTGCTTATTTAGGATTTATCAGTGTGATTATTCCGGTTGTTGTTGTACTTCGTGATGTCTTTATGGATGCTTTAAGAATGCTTGCGGCTAAAAATAATAAAGTGATTAAAGCCAATATTTGGGGAAAAGTGAAAACGGCTACGATGCTTTGTGGAATTTCTTTGATGCTATTTTATAATTTACCATTTGAAATATGGGGGATTTATATTGCAGAAATTTTAATTGATCTAGCGACTGTTTTTTCTGTTTTGTCGGCGATTCTTTATTATATGGAATGGAAAGAAAAATTGAAAATCAAAATACTATAAACATTTGTTCGTAAAAAGTGTTGACAAACACTTTTTTATTATGTTAAAATGAAGAGGAAGAAACGGGAGGATTTATATGAAAACGACAAAAGATGAGAAGGACAAAGATAAGGCACTGGAACAAGTTTTAGCCGACATTGAAAAACAATTTGGAAAAGGGTCTATTATGAAATTAGGCTCACAAGAACATATTAAAATGGATGTGACATCAAGTGGTTCTTTATCATTAGATATTGCTTTAGGTGTTGGAGGATATCCAAAGGGAAGAATTATTGAAATTTATGGACCTGAATCAAGTGGAAAAACAACGTTTGCTCTTCAAGCTATTGCAGAGGTTCAAAAAAAGGGTGGACGTGCAGCTTTTATTGATGCTGAACATGCTTTAGATCCGGTTTATGCCAAAAATTTGGGAGTTGATATTAATGAGTTATTATTATCTCAACCAGATACTGGAGAACAAGCTTTAGAAATTTGTGAAGCATTAGTTCGAAGTGAAGCAGTGAATATTATTGTCATTGATTCGGTTGCAGCTTTAGTTCCTCAAGCAGAAATAGATGGAGATATGGGAGACTCGCATATTGGTCTTCAAGCAAGACTTATGTCACAAGCTTTAAGAAAATTATCAGGCACTATTAATAAAACAAAAACGACGGCGATTTTTATTAATCAATTAAGAGAAAAAGTAGGTGTGATGTTTGGAAATCCTGAAACGACTCCAGGTGGAAGAGCCTTGAAATTTTATGCAACGATTCGTCTTGATGTTCGTCGTGGAGAACAAATTAAAGTAGGAGATCAAGTGATTGGAAATAAAACAAATATTAAAGTGGTTAAAAATAAAGTGGCTCCTCCTTTTAAATCTGCTACTGTCGATATTATGTATGGCGAAGGCGTTTCTAGAGAAGGGGAAGTCATTGATATTGCATCTGACCTAAATATTTTAGATAAATCTGGTGCATGGTATTCTTATAACGGGGAGAAAATAGGCCAGGGAAAAGAAAATGTAAAAGCTTTACTTAAAGAAAATAAAGATTTAATGAAAGAAATTGAAACAAAAGTAAGAGAACATTATGGTTTTACTAATGATGATAGTCCAGAATCAGAAAGTTAAAAGATGGTGTAACTATGTTAATTGGTAGTCATGTATCATTTGGAAAAGAACAATTACTTGGAAGTGCGAGGGAAGCAGATTCTTATGGGGCAAATACTTTTATGTTTTATACAGGGGCTCCTCAAAATACTGTTCGAAAAGAAATTGATTTAGATTTATTAGAAGAAGCAAAAAAATTTATGTTTGAGCATCACATCGTGTTATCTAAAGTCATTTGTCATGCCCCTTATATTATTAATTTGGCAAATCGTTCGGATGAAAGAAAATGGGAGTTTAGTATTCAATTTTTAAAAAATGAGTTATCAAGGTGTGATACGCTTGGTGTTAAAAATTTGGTTTTGCATCCTGGTTCTGCCGTGGGTCTTCCAAAACAAACGGCTTTACAGAATATCGCAGATGCATTAAACATCGTTTTAAGTGAGAATTATTCTTGTAAAATTTTACTAGAAACCATGGCAGGTAAGGGAACTGAATGTGGTTCTACTATAGATGAAATAAAAACTTTATTAGATCTCGTTCATTTTCCAATGGGTGTTTGTTTAGATACTTGTCATTTAAACGATTCAGGAGTTTCCATTTCCTCTTTTTCTACTTATTTAGAAGAATTTGATCAAAAAATTGGAATGGATAAAATTGGATGTATTCACATTAACGATAGCAAAAATGAGTTAGGTTCTCATAAGGACCGTCATGCCAATATTGGCTATGGAACGATTGGTTTTCAGAATTTGTTAAATGTCATTTATGAAGAAAAATTAAAAGATGTTCCTAAAATTTTAGAAACACCTTATGTGGGAAAAACTGAAAAAGAAAAAATATATCCTCCTTATCGATTTGAAATTGAAATGATTTTAAATCAAACTTTTGATGAACAATTAGTAGAACATGTGATAGAATTTTACAATAAATAACCGTATTTTTGATAGTAAAATTGAATTAATTTTTGAATTTTTGTAAAGTTTTCTTCACTAAAACGATCTTTATAACGATTTAGATTTAATAAGTTGGGATTTCTAAAAATCATTTCCCAATTTTTTTTTACAAAATCATAAGTGAATGCAAGTTCTTCTTCACTTAATATGACATTGTTTTTGATAGCAAAATTTTGTACTTCTTCACGAGTTAAATTTTCCATATATCTTTTTACTAAATTATACATAATACCACCTATTTCTAGTGTATGAAAAAATGAAAAAAATAAATACTATAAAAGGGTGAGAAAAATGAAAATGAAACTTTTTTTAGGAATTGTTTTTTTGACTTTTTCGGCAGTAACTTTAGATATTAATTTGAATCATAAAGAATATTATACTCATTTACTTAAAGAAAAAACAGAAAATATTGTTTATGGAGATTCCATGCCAAGAGGAAGAATATTGGATCGTAATGGGGTTGTTTTAGTGGATAATGTTGGTGTTTTAAATATTGTATATCATAAACCGGTTCATGAGACGATTGAAAATGAACTTTCTATTGCTAAGGAATTATCCCAGTATGTTTCATTTGATTTTTCTTTAACAGAAACGAATTTGAAAAATTATTTTTTAGCTTGTCATAATAATGGGAAGGATTTAATTACCGATGAAGAATGGACTTTGTGGGATGAGCGAAAACTTACAAATGACGACATCAAAAATTTAAAATGGGAAAGAATTTTAGAAAGTGATATTACTTATTCCGAAGAGGAACAAAAAATAGTTTATTTATTTACTAAAATGGAAGAAGGATATAGCTATCAAGATAAAATTTTGTTTTCAGATGTTTCGGATGATTTTTTAGCTACCATTTTAGATTTAGAAATTCCTTCTATCAGTGTTTCTGTTAGTTCTAAAAGAGTGTATCCATATGAAGATACTTTAAAAAGTATTTTTGGCGCGGTGGGAAGTATTCCAAAGGAAGATTTGGATTCTTTTTTAGAAGAAGGGTATGCAAGAAATGACATTGTAGGTGTGAGTGGTTTAGAAAAAGAATATGAAAGTTTATTAAAGGGAAAAAAAGCTCAATATATTGTGAATTCTGACAATACGTTAAGTTTGTTAGAAGAGGGAAGTCCTGGTGCCGATTTAAAACTCAATTTAGATATTCAAATTCAATTGGAGTTAGAAAAAATTATGAAAGAAGAAATGAATCTTGCTAAGGGGAAAAGTAGTACTAAATATTTTAAAGAATCTTATGCAATGGTGGGAAATCCTAAAACAGGAGGAATTCTTGCTTTGGTGGGACTTCAAAGGTTAGATAATGGAGATTTTAATGATATTACGATCACGGCTTTTACTTCTTCTTATGCAATGGGAAGTGTGGTAAAGGGGGCTAGTAGTACAGTTGGGTATTTAAATGGAGGAATTACGGTGGGTAAAAAAATCTTGGACTCTTGTGTGAAACTTTACAGTGAACCTTCTAAATGTTCTTATACAAGACTTGGATATGTCGATGATATCACGGCTTTAAAAACTTCTTCCAATTATTTTCAATTTATCACGGCTATTCAAACAACAGGTCAAACTTATAAATATAATATGGATTTTCAAGTAACTGAGGATGATTTTAATAAATACAGAACAATTTTTTCAAGTTATGGACTTGGTAATAAAACCGAAATTGATTATCCTAATGAACAGACAGGAATGAAGGGAAATAAAATTGCTGGAGATTTACTTTTAAATTATGCAATCGGGCAATATGACACGTATACTCCTATTAGTTTACTTCAATATATAAATACCATTTCTAATTATGGAAATCGATATGCTCTTCGTTTTAAAATGGAAGATGGAAATGTATTTTTAAATCAAATTCCTTTAGATGCCGGATATTATGATCGAATCACAGAAGGCCTTTATCAAGTTTTTCATGGAGGAACCGCCTCTAGTTATGTTAAAAAAGAATTGAATGCCGTAGGAAAAACTGGAACAAGTGAAACTTTTTATGATAGTAATCAGGATGGAGTCGTAGATACTCCTGTTATTAACTCTACGGTTGTCTTTTATTATCCTAGAGAAAATCCTATCTATAGCATGGTAGTCGTGGCTCCTTATATTACAGATGTTACCAATTATACGTATCCTTTTACAAAAAATGTTAGCTCTAAAATGACTCAGTATTTACCTTTGTAATTTCTTTTTTTCTTTACACTAAAATCAAAAACCTTTATAATATAGTTAAAGGAAGTGTGTTATGAAAAAAGAAAAAAATGTCATTCATTTTATCGTGGGAATTCTTCTTGTGTTTTATGGTTCATTACTCATGTGTGCACCAATGTTTGGTTTTGAGAATTTTAACTTTTTTGTTCTTGGATTCTTCGCTTTATTTGGTATTTTGAAATGTATAAGCGGATTATTTATGGAAGATAAAAAAGATTATACTTCACTTTTAAATGGAGTGATAAGTCTTATATTTGCAATTGTTTTGTTCTTCTTTGATTTTATCACCAATCCAGAATCTTTCGCGATGGTCATTTTATTTTTTGCCCTTTGTACTTGTTTTGTAAAGTTAAAAAAAGCCGATTATTTTCATGATCGAAAAAGTAAATTTTGGCTTATTGAAATTGCAAGTTTAGTCTTCTTCTTATTATTAAGTATTTTATTTAGTTTAAATTTATATTATTCTAATGATGTCTTATTTATCTTTTTTGGAATGTATGTTTTCTTTATTGGAGTATTTGAATTTTATGAAACCTTATTCTTTAATCTTACAAAAGGAAAATTAAAATGAAACGAGTGAATGATTTCGAAGAATACCAAATATTGGATATGGCTGATGGGAAAAAATTAGAAATTTGGAATCAAGTTTGTTTAGTAAGGCCAGACCCTCAGATTATATGGAAAGAAAAAACACATCCTGAGTTATGGAAAAATGAAGATGCCACTTATGAAAGAAGTAGAGAAGGGGGAGGTTCTTGGAAAATTGAAAAAAAAGTTCCAAGTAGTTGGCCCATACATTACAAAGACCTTACTTTTGAGTTAAAATTAATGGGATTTAAACACACAGGATTATTTCCTGAACAAGCTTATAATTGGAATTATATAAGAGCCAAAATAAAAAATGCTCATCGACCTTTAAAAGTATTAAATCTTTTTGCCTATACAGGTGCTTCTTCCATCGCGGCTTTGAAAGAAGGAGGAGAAGTCACTCATGTCGATTCTTCTCGTGGAATGGTAGAATGGGCCAAAGAAAATGTGAAAAAAAATCATTTAGAAGAAAAACCGATTCGTTTTATCGTGGATGATGTCGTAAAATTTGTAAAAAGAGAAATAAGAAGAGGAAGAAAATATGATATTATTTTAATGGATCCACCTAGTTTTGGAAGAGGAAGTAAAAACGAAGTTTGGAATATTGAAAAAGATTTATTTTCCTTAGTTCAAGATTGTACTGAATTATTAAGTGAAAATCCTGTTTTGTTTTTAATCAATTCTTATAGTACAGGACTATCTAAAGTGGTTTTAGAAAATATTTTAAAATTAACGGTTCAAAAGAAATTTAAGGGATTGATATCAAGCGATGAATTAGGAATTTCGATGAAAGATAGTAATTTATTCTTGCCTTGTGGTATTTATGCGAGATGGGAAAGCGGGGCACAAGAAGATGAAATACTATAGTCATTATAAAGAAAGAAAAATAACTTTTTTAGATCAAGATTTAACGATTTCAGAAAATCCGTTATTTGGTTTTAAATGGATTACTAATGAAGACTTATTTTTAGCTTATTTAAAAAATCCTAGAGCAAAAGTATTTGAACATATTTGGAAATTTGATTTTTTTGGTGAGAAGGATCTACTCCTTGAAAGAATGAATGAACGCCGTAATGAAAGAGTCATGCATTATCGTTATGAAAATGATACGTGGAATGCAAATTCAACATGTAATGAATATCATAAAGTTTCATCTACTAAAGCCATTATAACTTTGGATGAATTATCTTATTTATTTGATGTCGTAAAAGGGAAATCTTTAAGTGTTTCTTGTGATAAAATCGAAGAAGAGATTATAGAGGGTGAAAAACTTTTACTCATGAAACATCAATTATTAGAAAATAAAGTAGAACCAAATAACGAATATTATTTACTTTATTATATCGATTTAGACGGAAATGTAAAAAGTTCTAGACTGAATACCTTCACTCATCAAATAAGTTATTTTAATGAAGAAGAACTTTTCTATCAATTAGAAAAAATGAGAGAATCTACAGAATGTATATTAAAAAATGAACAACTTCAATTAAAAAGAAGTATCAAATAAAAAGAGCAAAAGTGCTCTTTATTTGTTTGTAACAATTAATTTCATTGCAGTTTTATTTTCTCCATCAATTGTAATGTCGTTAAATGCTGGAATTACGATTAGATTATCTCCTGAAGGAGCTACAAAACCTCTAGCAATCGCGACGGCTTTAATAGCTTGGTTTAAACTTCCGGCACCAATCGTTTGAATTTCGACTTCTTTTTGTTCACGATAGATATTCGCGATCGCCCCAGCAACTTTACTTGGATTTGATTTCGAAGAAACTTTTAATATTTCCATTTTTTTAACCTCCATACAAAATATATATGAAGAAAGAAAAAAAATACTACTTATAAAGTAGTAATAAAGTAGCTAAAAATAAACCAAGATTGAGTACAACAAATATTAAAATTGATGCATTCGTAAAACCGGCTTTTTTTTCTCGACTTAAAGTTCTTTTTAAAGATAATTCTTCTTCTTTTTGCATTTGAATGTTTCTCATTTCTAGCTTAGAAGGTTTATTTAAAATCTCTTGATCCTTTTTTAAAATTTCTTCATAATGAGTATTGGGGTTCATTTCTTGCAAAGATTTTAAATACTCCATTTCATGCCTATAGTCTCTTTCGATTTCATTAGATATAGGAGGAGCATAATCATTTTGCTCTCTTTTTAATTTTAAATATTCTTGAAATTCTAACACTTGTCTTTTTTCTTCTTCCGTTGGATTAGGATTTTCCATCGCGCGTCTATATGTGCTTCTACTTTCCATTATTTATCACACTCCCTAATTCTTTTAAAGTCACATTTCCTTTTTGATTCTTTAAATCCGTATATAAATTAATGATTTTTTCAGGTTCTTTTGTATCATAACGGTATTTTTTATGTTGACTATCTGTAATGACTAAAAATTCTTGATTTTCCTTATTACGATATTCAACGGATAGGATAGTAGGGTATAAACTGAGTTCCATTTGTTCTTTTAAAAGAATTTCTTCTGTTTCTACATAAAGTTTAATAATGTCAAATAAATCTTTACTAGTTAACTCATGTTCTTCACTAATTTGTTTTCGAAAATTTTCATTATATAACATTTCTGGTAAATAAAATTTAGAAATATCAAGTTGTTGTTCTTCTTCATTTTCTTTATAAATTAGTTTTGTATCTTTAATAAATAGGTGGTCTTTAAAAGAAGGATTATAACTCATCCAGGCATTTAGATATAAAATATTGTCGTTCATTATATTCTGAATCATGAGACTCACCCTTATTCTAAAAAAAGTATAGCATGAAAGTCGAAAAAAAGAAAGATTTTTAGAATTAATTATAGTGATTCCTGGTCATTTCGTTTTCTAAGAGTTCTTATTCATGAATTAATTTACTTGGTTATAGCACTTTTTACACCTTTTTGCACCCACTTTAAAAAAAATAGGCTATTTTGGGGTCTTAATTTTGAAGTAATTCTCTTTAATTTTGACAAAATTTAATAAAGCTTAAAAAGGCATTTTTTTAGTACATTTTCTTTTTTTATTTCCTATAAATTTATATTTTTGAATGGAAATAAAAAGGTGACTTCTAAAAGTAAATGAAACTCAGAAAGTCAGTAAATAAAGTCTAAAAGTAAAAGAAACAAAAAATTGGTA
>CANQRJ010000049.1 GCA_947626215.1 uncultured Bacilli bacterium | reverse complement strand
CATCAGAACCAGAAATGATGAATGCAAGTTGGATAGGAAAAGTAACAATAAATGCAGTTCAAAAAGTTTCTACAGAAAAAAGTAGCATGTTAAGAAAAATAGACAGAGAAATAATAGAAGATGAAGATTGCATGCAAGAGGGTAGAGATTTAGAATCTTGTTCTTATGAAGACTCTGACGATCAAAAGGGAATGTGGAAATATAAAGAACAAATTACACAAATTATTTTTGAAAATAAACTAGATCCTAATTTGCACACAGAAGATGGAGTAATCTCATCAGATGAAAGTGTTCTTGAAGACCAAAGTGTTATGAGTTATTTAGTACCGACAGAAGAAACTGTCAGAGTATGGGATGACGAAACATTTGGAATTGTAGATAAACCTGCATATATAGCATATATACAAGGAAATGGAGAAATAAAAGGAAATCCAGATAGTAGTTATTTGTTTTACAATTTTACAAATGTAACAAATATAGAAGGAATGGATTATTTTAATACAGGTCAAGTAACAGATATGAGTTTTATGTTTGAATATATGGAGTCATTAACAGAATTGGATTTAGGTAGTCAATTTAATACTTCCAATGTTACGAATATGAATAGTATGTTTGATGAAATGATTTTATTAACTTCATTAGATTTAGGTAGTCAATTTGATACGAGCAAAGTAACAGATATGGGTTGGATGTTTTCCTATATGGAATCATTAACTTCATTAAATTTAGGCGATAAATTTAACACTTCTAATGTTTTAGATATGAGTGGTATGTTTACAGATATGTATTTATTAACAGAATTAGATTTAGGCGATAAATTTAACACAAGTAATGTTAAAGATATGAGATTTATGTTTTCAGACATGTCATCATTAACTTCATTAGATTTAGGTAGTCATTTTAATACGAGTCAGGTCACAGATATGAGTGGTATGTTTTCACATATGACATCATTAACAGAATTAGATTTAACCACATATAATTTTGATACAAGCAAAGTAACAAATATGAATAGTATGTTTTCATATATGACTGAATTAACCACATTAGATTTAGGTGAACACTTTAATACAAGTAATGTCACAGATATGAGTGAAATGTTTTCTGAAATGACAAATATAAAAAGCATAGAATATGGTGATTCATTTGTTCATAATCCTGATGTTGATATAACAGACATGTTTTATAATACGAATTCTGGTGTAAACAAACCTACAGGAAATGGTTGGGATGATATCACTTGGGAAGAATATTAAATAATTAGTTTTTATAATTTTAGGTATTTTTATGAGTGTCAATTGACTTCGGAGGGGGGGTCTTGTGATAAAATCACTCTATAGAGTAGGGTGATTTTTTTCATATGAAATTAAAATCGTTTAAAAAAAAAGATAAAAAGAAAATTGGAATCATTTTATTTACAATCACTTGTATTTTGTTAATAACAGGAGTAGTTTTATTTAGAACATTTGCTATTTTTGAAGTGAACAGCAACTTTAATGTGATAAATGGAACTATAGAAGATCCAGGAGACATCTATTTTGCTTTTTATGTAAAGGTTACTGTGGAATAAACGGTACAAATGATGAAAAAATTAAAGTTTATCTTACAGAAGATTGGTTTGTACATATTGGAAATATAAGTACATGCAAATGTAATTTAGATTTTACAAAAGGACAGTTTATTTTGGGAAAAGGAATTTCCTTAGTTTCTGAAGGAGATGGACTATATATTGTAAAACATGACAATTTATCAGGAACAGTAAATGATCCAGGATTTCAAACAACGGAATATCGTTTTGCAGGAAAAGCCCCAGATAACTATATTACATTTAATGACGAACTTTGGAGAATTATAGGCTTAGTGAATGTTATGGTAGATGATAACCTTGTGAGCAAAGAGTTAAAATTATAAGAAAAGATAGTATTGGAAATTATAGTTGGGATAAAGATAATAATAACGACTGGACTCAAGCAAGTTTAATGGAAAGTTAAATGGTATTTATTATAGTAGTGGAAGTGGAATTTGCTATGTATACGGCAACGGTATAGGAGTTTCTGCGGATTCTAAAATTTGTGATTTTTCATATAATTCGGAAAACGATAATCACGGATTAAATGATTTAGCAAGAAATATGATAGATGAAAACGTTTCATGGAATTTAGGATCTAGTGATAATTCTTCTAAAAAGGTTATTCAATTTTATCAAAAAGAAAGAGGAACAGTTACATATAATAGCAATAAAAATAAATGGGAAAAAGATGATACGAATATAGATAAATTTCATGGTATAGGTTTAATATCTCCAAGTGATTATGGTTGGACAACAATTGGTGATACAGAAGGTAGGGAGGCATGTTTAAACAAGGATTTATTTGATGCAAATGGAGAAACTTATCCTAAATTAGATTGCTATGATGGAAGTTGGATAAAAAATAAAGAATTCGGTTTTATATGGACAATTATTGGCACTACAAATGGATATGTATTTGGTATTGATCCTAATCTATCAGTATATATAAGTAGTGGTGGTTCAAACCATGCTCTGGCAACTTATCCAACTCTTTATTTAAAACCGACTATTAAAATTATTTCAGGAGATGGAAGTGAAAACAATCCTTATCAACTTGTTGAAATAAAAAGTTTTTAAAAAATTAGATTTTAATGTTTAAGTTAAAAATTTATTCTTTTTTTATTCTTTGTATGATAAAATAATACAAGAAAGTGTAGAATGTATATGAAGTTCAAAAATTTTACTAAAAATTACTGGATCTATTTTATTATTGCTTTTAATGTGCTTGTATTGCCTATCTTTTTATATTTAATTTTTTATACTTATTATTATGGTTATAAAGATGTTGTGACTCTTGAACTTGGAACGACTTTAGAAGAAGAAATGTTTTTTTATCATGAAATTCCAGAAAATACTCAATTTTTAACTTCTTTTGAGGATATTGATTTTTCAAAAGTAGGCGAGTATGAAATTGAATTAGAAATCAATCATAAAAAGAAAACGAGTCTTTTAAAAATTGTAGACACGACACCTCCAGAGGTAGAAGTACAAGAACTTTATAAATATATCGATTATGAGATCAATCCAGAAGATTTTATTGTTTCTAAAACAGATTTATCTTCTATTGATTCTGTTCAATTAGAAAGTGTTCCTGATATTTCAAAATTTGGAGATTATTCTATTTCTATTTTAGTAAAAGATGCATATGGAAATGAAACAAAAAAAGAAACCATTTTACATGTTGGAGTGATTAAATCCTTTTTTGAACTTGAACTTGGAACTGTTTTTAAAAAAGAAGATTTACTTTATAATAAAGAAGATGTGATTGAAATTTCTCAAGAAGAAATTGATTTAGTAAATCAAAAAGTTTTAGGAGAATATGTGATTCATGTTTTATATGAAGAAACTGAGTATACTTCTAAAATTGTGGTAAAAGATACGACCCCTCCAACTCTTGAATTAAAAAATGTTACGATTTATGATGATGTAAAAACTTTGAAAAAAGAAGATTTTATTGCTCAAGCGAGTGATGCATCAGGTGAGGTTACGACGACACTTTTAACAGAAATTCCTTTTGGAGTATTGGGAACTCATGAAATTGAAATTCAGGCGATAGATCAAAATGGTTTACAAACAACAAAAAAAGCACAACTCGCGATTGTGAAAGATACCACTGCACCAGTTATTTATGGACTTAGTACATTAACTATCAATAAACATTCGTCTATTAATTTTATGTCTGGAGTTTCGGCAAGAGACGATAAAGATGGTCCAGTTTCTGTATCTGTAAACTCTAGTAAAGTAAATGTAAATGTCGCCGGTACTTATTATGCGACTTATTCGGCTACAGATTCTTCTGGAAATACTAAAACGGCAAGTCGAAAAATTATTGTGAATCATGATCAAGAAGATGTGAATGCTCTAGTAAGAACTCATGCAAGTCGAGTGGGATCTAGTATTCCAGAAATTAATCAATATGTAAAATCAACGGTTCATTATAGTGATTCTTGGGGTGATAGTGATCCTGTTTGGTATGGACTAACAAACTATCGTGGAAATTGTTATGTTCACGCGATGGTCTATAAAGCTCTTTTGGAAGCAAAAGGTTATACGGTTAAACTTATTTGGACGACAGATCGGAGTCATTATTGGAATTTAGTTTATTCTGGTGGGAAATGGTGTCATAGTGATGCTACCCCTGGAAATTTACAAGAAGGAATTATTTGTTCCAATGATACGGAAAGACTTCAAATGTTACAAGGAAGAGATTGGGACCATTCTGCATGGCCGGAGGCAAACTAATGAATACTCTTTTACTTCTTATTAGTATTTTGGTTTATGTTTCTTTTGGAATCCAAAACTTATTTTACATTTTATTTACATTGTTTACTTCTTATTTTATTGGAAGAAAGTTAGAGAAAAATAACAGTCCATTTCTTCTTCTTTTTGGAATTTCCATTCAAGTTGTCTTTTTAATTCTTTTTCGAGTTTTTCCTTTTTTTCCAGAAACAAAAAACATTGTAGCACCTTTAGGGATTTCTTATTATACTTTACAAGTAGTCGCTTATTTAGTAGATGTTTATAAAGGAAAATATGAATCCGAGAAAAACTTTTTTTCTTATGCATTGTTTTTGTTTTACTTTCCTTGTCTTTTTATTGGACCGATTCATCGATATGAAGATGCCAAGAAAAATTTACTTCAAAAACGAAAAATAAAAAAGGATGATATTTGGAATGGGCTTATCCAAATCATGGTCGGTCTTTTTAAAAAATTAGTGATCGCAGGAAGAGCATCTATTATAGTAGGTTATTTTTCTTCTACTCATCAAGACGGAATTTCGATTTTATTTTCATGTTTATGTTATTCTATTTTACTTTATTCTGATTTTAGTGGAGGAATTGATATTGTAATGGGTGGCTCTAGAATTTTAGGCGTTCCATTAAAAGAAAATTTTGATCGTCCATTCTTAAGTGAGACCGTGAAAGAATTTTGGAGACGTTGGCATATCGGATTAAGTGAATTTTTAAAAGATTATATTTATATTCCTTTAGGTGGAAGTAAAAAGGGAAAAGTACGGATGTATTTTGCCGTGATTATTACTTTTTTAGTTTCTGGATTATGGCATGGTGTTAGTTACATTTTTTGGGGACTTATGCATGCTTTCTGTGTTTTATTTTCCTTTAAAACAAAATATAAAACATTAAATCGGATTCTTACATTTTTTATCGTTTCTCTTTTATGGATTTTCTTTCTTTTTCCAAATCCCATTCAAGCTTTTCAAAAATTAGGTGAAATTCTTGTTTGTTTTTCATGGAGTGCGTTTTCTAAAAACTTCGCAAATTTCTCATTCAATATGGGAGAATGGGTGATATTACTAATAGCTTTAGTTTTCTTCTTTTTCTTAGATTTAAAAAAAGAAAAAATTACAACTGTTATCAAAAAAATGCCTAATGAAGGAAAATTTGCTCTCACGCTTTTACTTCTTCTTCTCGTTTTACTTTTGGGAGTATATGGAATTGGATTTAAAGTAGAAGAATTTATCTATAGTAAATTTTAAAGAAAGGAAAGTGCATTTTAAATGAAAAGAGTAGGTATTGTTTTTGGAATTCTTTTTCTTTTTATAGTTTTGTTTGTTTTTATAAGTGAACTTGTTTCGCCTAAATATTCTATTCATTTAGTAGAAGGGGGAATGATTCGGGATTATTATTTAGAAAATACGCATCATGACGTTTTGTTTTTAGGAGATTGTGAAGTTTATGCAAATCTAAATCCAATGAATCTTTATGAAAATTATGGAATTACTTCTTATGTAAGAGGAACAAGTCAACAACTCATGTGGCAATCTTATTTTATATTAAAAGAAACCCTTCATTATGAAACTCCAAAAGTGGTTGTTTTAAATGTCAATGCGATGCGTTATAGCGAACCGGTAAGTGAAGCCTATAACCGTCTTACTATTGATGAAATGAAGTGGAGCAAAGAAAAAATAGAAATTATAAAAGCCTCAATGACGAAAGAAGAAAACTTTTTCTCTTATCTTTTTCCTATTTTACGTTATCACTCAAGAATTACTAGTTTAACCGATGAAGATTTTACCTATCTATTCCAAAAGAAAAAGAATACTCATAATGGTTTTTTAATTAATCAAAATGTAAAACCTTATACGTCTTTTCCCACTGAAAGACCTTTAACACAAAGTGACTTTTCACCCATTGATTATGAATATTTAGATAAGATTCGTGTGTTATGTGAAGAAAATAAAATCACTTTGGTACTTATGAAAGCCCCAAGTCTTTATCCTTATTGGTATCCAGAGTATGAAGAAAATATAAAGAGGTATGCAAATACTTATCAACTAGATTATTATAACTTTTTAGAAAAAATTGAAGAAATTGGAATTGACTATCAAAAAGATACGTATGACGGAGGTTTGCACTTAAATCTTACGGGTGCAAATAAACTATCTACTTATTTTGGAGCTATTTTAAAAGAAAAGTATTCCTTGCAGGATCATCGAAATGATGATAAGATAAAAGAGGTTTATGAAAAGAAATTAAGAGAGTATTATAAGGAAGTGGAATCATGAAATTGCGAAAAATTTTTATTCTAAGTTTATTAGGACTTTGTCTATTAGGTTGTGAAAACAAAGAAACTGTAGAAGAAAGTTTTGCTTTAAAGTATCAAAATCAAACGTTTACTTTAGGGGAAGTTTTTTCAAAAGAAAAATATGGAGAGGAACTATCTTATTCCGAGGTCTCTAGTTGTGCATTTGAAGGACTTGATAAAACCTATCGTTATTCAGATTTTGAAGTGACTACGTATCCAATAGATGGAGAAGAAAAAGTCGCGGTGATCTATTTTTTAGATGAAAATATCGAAACGACAGAAGGTTTAAAAATCAGTGATTCTCTTCAAAAAATGTTAGATCTTTATGGAACAGATTACCAAAAAGAAGATACGATGTATCAATATCAAAAAGGAAATACCCTTTTAAAATTTATTGTTTCCAATGATACAGTCATTAGTATTGAATATGTTTTAGAAATTTAATTTAAAAATATCTTTTTTCAATATTTTTATTTCTTTTTAATTCTTCTACAAATATAGAAGGATTTTTTCTTGGAATAAGACAGTAAATTTTGGTTTTCGTTCTTGTTAAAGCAACAAAAAATAGACGTCTTTCTTCTTCATAAGGATAAATTTGTCTTTTCTTTACTAAATATAAAATGTTTTCTTCTTTTTGTTTGGAGGGAAGTCCATAGATATCATCTTCTAAATTAAGAAGAATTACAATGTCGCTTTCTAATCCTTTCGCTGCATGAATGGTGGAAAATCTGATCGATGGATGATGAATTTTATTTAAATCTATTTTCTTTTCATCTTTTTGGTAACGACCTAATAAAAGGATGTTTTGATTTTCAGGAATTTCTTTTATTATTTTTTCAAAACTTTTTTGAATGGATGAATAATAAACAAATACAATTGGTTTTTCTAAATGTTTTTCACTTGAAATATGTTTTTTGATTTGAAACTTATTTTTCATAACAAATTCTGTCGCGACCGTGATTAATTCTTCACTCATTCGATATGTTTTTTCTAATTGATAAATTTTAGCTTGAGGAAAATAATTTTTAAAATTTAAAAAGATTTCAATATCACATCCTGAAAAATGATAAATCGACTGATAGTCATCTCCAACGACACAAAGCATGGATTGAGTTGTTTTCACTAAAACTTCAATAAAATGAAATCGGATGTAAGAGCAATCTTGAAATTCATCAACTAAAATCATTTGATAAGGAACGGGACTTCCTTTTTTTTGAAGGGATGTGGTCGCGTGTCTTATCATATCATCAAAATCAATGGAGTGGGTACTTCTTTTTTCGGTTTCATAAATACAATAAATCGCATAGATAAGAAGAAGAGTATCTTGATATTTTTTCTGTTTCATCCAAGTTTTTAAATCTTTGACTTGATAATTGTTACTTAAAAATAATTGGAGAAAAGTAGTAATAGTTCTCTTAAAAGAAAGAAAGTCTTTAGAGTGAATGATTTTTTGATAATTTTTTTCATTAGAAGGAGAAAGAAAAGAAAATTTTTTTTCAATAATTTTTACTAAAAATGAATTTCCAAAACACCTTGATTCAAAAAAGTGATCAATGACATCTAGGAGTAAATTAGGATGTGATATGCTAAGATGTTCTTTATTTTTTTCTAAAATATGAAGGGCAAGTTTATGAAAAGTGTAACAGGGTACATCAACAATATGATTTTCTTCTAAAGATTTTTTTAAGTGATCTACGGCATCATTTGTAAATGTAATTGCACATATGCTAGAAGGTAAGAAATTTTTTTCTTCAATTAAATATTTAATTTTTCCAATTAAAGTGGTTGTTTTTCCAGAACCTGCTCCTGCAATAATCATGGAGTAAAGAGCATTTTCTAAAATTGGTTTTAACTGATCTTCGTCTAAAGGTTTATTATTTACTAAAAGTTTCAACTTCTCACTTCCTTGTTTGTTATTTTAGCATGTGAAAAGGGTCAAATTTTGTCGAATAAAGTCGAAAAGAATAAAATTTTAGAAAAAGTAACTTGTCAATCATTTACAATTTTAAATTTTTTTTTGTTTCTAATTTTCTTATTTTTTGATAAAGTATAATTAAGAATAAGAAAGAGGGATGTGTGTTGAAAGCACCAACAGTTATGGAGCATTTAAAACCTGCTCATATTGGATGTCCAAAAGAAGACATCGCGCCTATTGTCATTATGCCAGGAGACCCTTTAAGAGCAAAATATATTGCCGAAAAGTATCTTCAAAATGCAAAGTGTATTAATGAAATTCGTAATATGCTTGGGTATACAGGAGAGTATCAAGGAAAAAGAGTCACTGTGATGGCACATGGTATGGGGATGCCTAGTGTTAGTATTTATGCCTTTGAATTATTTTATTTTTATGATGTTCAAAAAATTATTCGTATTGGAACTTGTGGAGCTTTAAGGGAAGAAGTTCATGTACCAGATTTAATTATTGCAAAAGATTCTTATACAGAGTCTAATTTTGCCTATTCTTATAATGGAGATCCTACTCATCTTGCAAAACCTAGTGAAAAATTAACTCAACATATTATAGATGTTGCAAGAGAAAAGGGAAAAACTTTTCATTATGGAACGGTGATGTGTACAGAGCAGTTTGGCTTTTATTCAGATAATGAACATGTACTAAAAAGAGTGCCAGAAGACATAGAACTATACGGAGAAGAAATGGAAACTTTTGCTCTTTTTCATATTGCAAATAGTTTTGAAAAAGAATCCGCGGCTATTTTAACGGTAGTAGATAGTAAATATAATGAAGATTTTTTAACTCCAGAAGAAAGACAAAATTCACTGGATGAAATGATTACTTTAGCATTAGATAGTATTATTTGAGAAAAAAATGATAACATCCAAAAGTGTCAATTGACGACGGGGGGGGGGTTGTATGATAAAATCACTATAGTAGGAACTATGGTGATTTTTTAAATGAAACTAAAAAAATTTAAAGAGAGTGATAAAAA
>CANQRJ010000048.1 GCA_947626215.1 uncultured Bacilli bacterium | reverse complement strand
GTCTCTTTACTAAAAATGGTACTGAAAAAGTTTAAGTTTCTTAAATGAAGCCAACTTTGATCTGATGAGTTCATTTCTATATGTGTTTTTACTCCATCTACTGTAGCTATAAAGTCTACTATTTTTGCTCTTTCTACTACATTTCTTTTTAGAAGTTCTGTATTGGAAAAAGTAATATTAGAAACTTTCTTTTTAAAGATTAGACTTAAAAGTGTCTCTAGAAGTTCTGTATCACTTGGATCCGAAAATATAGCTTTAAAGACCTTGTCATTCTTAGCAGTAAAAAATTTCGACATAATTCACCTCACTTTCCAAGTTCTATATTCTACAACACAAATTTCGAAAAATTTGTCGAACGGTGTCGAATGATTTAAAATTTTTTTATTATTTCTTAAAATATAACAAAAAACTGTTAGTCGTTTTATAAAAAAAGAATAAGAAAACAATATTCTTACTCTTTATTTTCATAAGCTAATAGATCTCTAATATCTTCTTCTGTCATATTTTTTAAATATTCATGGTTTTCCATATCTTCTTCAATCATTTTATCAGAAAGAATTTTTTTCTTTTCTTGAAGTTTTAAAATTTTCTCTTCAATGGTTCCTTTGGAAATCAGTTTAATTACTTCTACTGTTTTTGTTTGACCAATTCGGTGAGTTCTATCAGTGGCTTGATTTTCGGCTTGAGGATTCCACCATAAATCTAAATGAATGACAACATCGGCACTGGTAAGGTTAAGACCTGTTCCACCACTTTTTAACATAATTAAGAAAACGTTTGTCTGATCTTTATTGAAGGCATCTACAAGCATTTGTCTTTTTTTACTTGTTACATCTCCGGCAATGGTATAACTTGTAATATATTCTTTATCTAATTCATCTCGAACTAATTCTAAAGCCGTTTTAAAACTTGTAAAAAGTAAAATTTTATGACCATTAGATACAACTTCTTTCACAATTTTTATTAAATTTTCAATTTTAGCACTTCCACCTTTGTAATTTTCAATGATTATTCTTGGATCAATGCATATTTGTCTTAATCTTGTTAATAAACTTAAGATTATCATTTTATTTTTTGTAAATCCACCATTAGAAATCAACTTATCCATTTCTTCATTCGCATATTTTACTTCGGCGGCATAGAGTTTCTTTTGTTCTTCGTCTAAATCAATATAAATATTATTTTCAATTTTATCTGGTAAATCTTTTATAACATCCTTTTTCTTTCTTCTTAAAATAAAAGGTTTAATTTGTTCTTTTAAATTGGCAAGAAGAGTATTTGTTTCTTCATCAAAATCTTTTATTTTATAACGTTCCTGAAATTTTACTAAACTTGATAAAAATCCTGGCATAATAAAATCAAAGATACTCCATAATTCAACGATGGAATTTTCAATTGGTGTTCCGGTCAATGCCATTTTTGTTTTGGCTCCAATACTTTTTACTGCTTTGGCAAGACCTGTTTTAGGGTTTTTGATATTTTGAGCTTCATCTATTACAAATACTTCGAAAGTTTTTTCTTTATAAAATTCTATATCTTCTCTTAAGAGTCCGTAACTTGTAATATAAACACTTCCTTTAAATTCTTCTAAAGATTTTCTTCTTTCGTTTCGATTTCCGGCAAAAACTTGATATTTCAAGGAAGGTGCAAACTTGTTAAATTCATTTTCCCAGTTATAGACTAAAGAAGTCGGGCAAACAATTAAAAATTTGCTTTCCTTATCTTCTTCTAGTAATTTAGAAAAGAATAGAATGGTTTGTAGTGATTTTCCTAATCCCATTTCATCTGCTAAAATTCCTCCAAAACCACATTTACAAATTGTATACAACCATTTTACACCGTCTTTTTGATAATCTCTTAAGAGACTTTCTTCTTCTTTTGTAAAATCTATGTTTACATTTTGGAAAGTTTTAAATTGATTAATAAAGTTTTGAAATAATGAATCCGTTTTAATAATTCCATATTTTTTTTCTCTTAAGGAATCTAAATATAAAGCACGATATTTAGGGATGGTGCCACCTTCTCCATTTAATTCTAATTCCGTTGTTAAATCACTTAGCTCTTTTAAATTTTTTTGGTCTAAGGATAATATGTTTCCATTTTTTAAACGATAGTATTTCTTTTTTCCTTTTATAGAAGATAAAATAGAATCTAATTCATCGTTTGAAACTCCTTCTAAATTAAAATCATAATGTAAAATTTGGTCTTGTCCTATTGTAAAATGAGTGACTACATTGTTTTTCTTTAACACTTTTTTATCTTTTAATTTTTCAGAGGTATAGACTGAATATTTTTCTGATAATTCCTCTAAACCTCCATCCATGAATTCACAAAGTAAGTCAAAATCAAATAAAACAAATTCTTTTTCCCCTTTTTGGAATCCGTATGGAACGAGTTCTTGTACTACCATTTTTTCATAATCCACATCTCTAATAATGTTTGTTTTTTCTTCAAAATAAGAAACTTCTTCTCCTTTATATACAAATTTTGGAATGCAAGTAATATCGTCTTCATTCAAATCAAAATAAAAATGAACGTCTGGTTTAAATTCCATAATTAAATGATCTAGTGAAGAATCCATTTCTATATGATCTTTTACAACACGGAATAAAGATTTTTGAAAGGTTGGAAAATCTTTTTCTTGAAATTGTAATTCTTTAATTCTTTGAGCTTTACATTCTTTTAATAAAAATCTTTGTTGTTTATTTAAGTGATAGATTTTTTGATTAAAATAAACATACTCATAGTCTTCGGTTAATTTTTGAGGTTCATCGATATCATTTTGAAATATCATTTTGTATTGATTTCCCTCTTTTGATAAAGAAATTGGAATAGGAAATCCTTCTTCTCTAGGACAAAATCCATATTCTTCGATTTCAATTCCTTCTTTATAAAGATTTAATATGTCTTTTACACTGTCATCATCTAAAACAATGGAGTTTCCATTCGTGTATCTTCTTACAACTAAGTTACTAATAATTTGAAAAAGTTTTTCTGATTTTTCACTAAAAAAATGTTTTTGAGGGTCATATGTAAAATTGGTTCCAAAGTAATAGGTTTCTTCTTGTTTTAAAGCCAAACGAAAAGAATTAAACTTATTTAATAAGGCATACAATTTTTCTTCTCCTATTTTTACTTTTAGGGAAACGGCATCATAATAATAACTATTTTCAATGGTTAAAGAAGGTACCACTAAAACTTCTTTTTTTATCGTGTAATCATTTTCAAAAACTTTGGCTAATTTATCAAATAAGAGTTTTGTTTTCTTTTCAACATTTTTTTCATCTATCGAATTTAAAATTTTATCCGAATAACAAACTAAGCACGCGGCAACATGTTTACAACTATGAAAACTATTGAATTGGGGACAAGTACAAAATGTGTTTTTTATTTCATTAAATTTGGTATCCACTTGAACCATATATTTACGATAAGAAGATTCTGAATGAACCAAAAACTGGAAACGTTTTTGATTATCAATTGTAGCAACACTAATATATTCTAAGGCATCTTCATCATAATTTAATCCTTTTATGTAGTCAGAACGATCTACTACTTTTAATATTTCTTTTTTTACTTCATCCATTTTACATTCGCCTCCCAGAAAAAAAAGAAGTTTTTTTGGTCACTTCTTTTATTTTAACACAAGATTTTTAGAATGTAAATCATTAATCAAACAAACGTTTTTATTCTCTTTTATTTATTACTGCTAAAACAATTATTAAAATAATTGCCACGATGATTCCATAAATTAAAACATTTACTACATCTTCCGGCATATACTGTACTAAAAAACCCTGGATATTGTTCCAAATTTCTTTAAAAAAATTAAAAATTGGCTCCAAAAAAGTATTTATTGATTCTAAAAAATCTAATGATAACATAAAATTCCCCTAACTTTCTACAAATAATTATAATATATACTTGCAAAAGATACAAGAATTTGTTAAACTATTATTGCTATGGCGGAACTGGTGAAGTGGTTAACACGCCGGATTGTGGCTCCGGTATGCGTGGGTTCGATCCCCACGTTTCGCCCCATAAATAGTATATAACATTGTAAAATGTTATATAGATAAGATTTAAAAATGGTACTGAAAAAGTTTAAATCTTAGGAAAAAGAGTCTTTTAAGGCTCTTTTTTCGTTTTTTAGTATATTTTTACTTTTTGCATATTTTATTTTTTTTATCTCACACTAAAAAAGAGGGATTCTATGAAAAAATTACAAAAATATGAAGAGAAACGAGATTTTAATAAAACAAAAGAACCAAAAGGAGCGATAAAAAAATCAAAGAAAAAATTACATTTTGTGATTCAACATCACCTAGCAAGAAAAGATCATTATGACGTAAGACTAGAATGGAATGGTACTTTAAAAAGTTGGGCCGTTCCAAAAGGTCCATCTTATAATCCGAAAGACAAAAGACTCGCGATTCAAGTGGAAGACCATCCCTTAGACTACCGTCATTTTGAAGGAACGATTCCAAAAGGACAGTATGGAGGCGGAACCGTGATGATTTTTGACGAAGGATACTGGGAACCTACCGAATTCCAAGACTTTTCTCATTCTTTTAAATTTGTTTTGAAAGGGAAAAGAATAGAAGGAAAATGGACTTTTATTCATTTAGAAAAAGAAAACTGGCTTCTCATTAAAGAAAAAGATTTTTATAGCAATAAAACAAAAATAAGTCAATTTAAAACTTCTATAAAAACAGGAAGAACAATGAAGGAAATAGAAAGTCATATAAAAAAATGCAAAAATAGTGATAAAAATCATATCATCGAAGGAATTGAAATTTCAAATCCAAACAAAATCATTTTTTCTAAACCAAAAGTAACAAAGTACGACATTGCAAAATATTATCAAAAAGTATCATCTCGAATGATTCCTTATATTGAAAACCGAATCATAAGTACCGTACGAGCACCCGAAGGAGTTGAAAACGAAAAATTTTTTAAAAAACATTTTGAAAATCTTCACCAAAATATGGGAAAAGTACGAATTTCAAGTTCGAAAGAAAAGAAAGAAGATTACTATTACATCAAAAACGCCGAAAGTCTTTTAAGCGAAGTTCAAATGAACAGTTATGAGTTTCATATTTGGGGAAGCACTTATCCCAAAATCAATAAACCAAATTATTTAGTTTTTGATTTAGATCCAGATGAAAAAATGCCATTAAAGAAAGTACGGGAAGGCGTGAAAGACTTAAAAAGTATTTTAGATGAACTTCATTTAGTTTCTTTTTTAAAAACTTCAGGTGGCAAAGGATACCACATTATAGTTCCTATACAGTCTCTTTCTTCATGGACTTCATTTCGGGCATTTGCTAAAAATATTGCTAAAATCATGGAAATGAAATGGCCAGAGAAATACGTAAGTAACATGAGTTTTAAAAAAAGAAAAGGCCACATTTATATTGATTGGGTCCGCAATACAAAAATGGCAACAAGTGTGGCTCCCTACTCCTTAAGAGTTAAATCAAAACCCACCGTTTCTATGCCTATTTCTTGGAATGAACTAGATAAAATTAAACCAGATGATATTACTATGGATTTGGCTATTAAAAGATTAAAAAGAAAAGACCCTTGGGAAGGGTTCTTCGAAGTGGACCAATAGTCCATTTTTTTAATTGTTTATATGATGATGAACAACAGGACTTTGCATTGTTAATGCTCGGAATGTATATCCATGAGAAAGTCCGTATTCTATAATAGACCGTACGGCATTTACACTGTAATCCTTTATATCGTGTTGTAAAACAACGTAAGTACTGTTATTTCCTAAACTACTAATGACATTAGAAACAATTTTATTTGTATTTGTTGTTTCTCCTGCATCTCCACTAGCTATATTCCAATCAAAATAACGAAATCCTCTTTGTTCAACGGCTTTGGTAAGGCGACTCATAATTTTGGTTCCCCCATCATAGCTTTCACTTACCGTATTAGAACTTCCTCCTGGAAAACGAATAATATAAGATTTTGCCCCTGTAATTCGTTCTACTTTAGCTTGAATCGCATATAAATCATCAAAATAAGTTTGCTCATTCGTATAAATACTATAACTATGAGAATTCGAGTGAAGACCAATTGTATGTCCTTCTTGATAAGCTCTTAAAATCATTTGATCATAACCTTTTGTTAAGCCTTGATCTGTCACAAAAAAAGTAGCTTTTACATTATATTCTTTTAAAATATTTAAAAGATTTTCGGTATATTTACCAGGTCCATCATCAAAGGTTAAATAGATACTTTTTCCATTAGGTGCATTATAATTATTGTTTTCATAGACAAAAACTTGTCGTATTGCCGTCATCACATTTCCACTAGAATCTTGGATTTTATATTGTATTTGATATTCTCCTGGTTTACTTGTATCCACTGACCCTGAAATTTCAATTTGATTCGATAAGTCTCCATCACAAAAATCATTACTTGTTGCCTTTTCTTCTTGATACGATTCATTCTTTTTAATATATTTTGTCGCATCTCCATTTAAAATTAAACTTGGTGGGATATCATCTTTTTCAGTCGCGTCTTTTTCTAATCTTGTTTCATTTCCGGATGAATCGGTAACAGAAAAAATAATCTTACCATCTTTTCCTTCTTTTTTTACTTGACTCGTTAAATCCCCATCTAAATTATCAGTTGCCAAAATTTCATAATCCGGAACTTTTCCATTCGGGCAATAAGTCAAGTCTTCACTTTTCACTTCGATAGTAGGTCCTTCTAAATCTAAAACTTTTACCATTTGTTCTTTTTCCATGCTTTCGCCTTCAAAAGTATAACGATATTTGACTTCATAGTCTCCTGTTTTTGAAGTATCCACTTCCCCTACTTCTTCTACTTGAACCGATTCACAAGAAAAAAAGTTTCCATAGCAAACTGAGCCACTATTAGGCTTAAAAGAACTTCCTATATTCACTTTTATCTCTTCATCAAATGTTTGAACACGAAATTTTGGAGCAAGAAGCGTATACAAAGAAAGTGGTACTACAACAAGAACTAGTATCATAACTAACGCAAAAAGTAATTTTTTTAGATTCCACTTCTTCATAACCTCTACTCCAAACTCTCATTTGTTTATATTATTCCCAAAAATCCTTTACAATATACTTTGGCTCTTTATAACGACTGGTTGGAATAAAACCGCTTGGCATATCTATAATTTGAGGAATTCGGTTCACAATATCTGCACAAGTAAGCTCCACCGTATTTGGTTTTTCATTTTTTACTGTGGTAGTCGGTGTTCCATAAATTGTCCATTCATTATCATCTTCTTCATCACTCGTATAAACTTTACCAATACATTCTACTTCAATCACAATATTTTCTTTTGTCATACCTGTTACAATCGCATTCATTCCTCTTACTTTTCCTACTTCAATCGTCATTCCAAGTGTATCACTAGTCAGTTCTTTTTCACACATTACAGGAATACATTCTTGTTTTAGACTTATTAAATGAAGACCTAATTTATCGGTAAGCCATCCCACAACATTCCACATATAACTTGGGAAAAATTCTCTATTTTGTTTTAATTTTTCAATTTCTTCTTCACTAAGTCCATTATAAGTCGCGATTTGACGAGAAAACTCTTCTTCTGTAAATCCTGCCCCATGAGCATTGGCAAGCGCCACTCCATAATCTTCGACATTATAGGAACTAGACCCTTTAATTTTTGTAATTCGATGAGTAGATGCACAAATGGAAGTAATCATATTTCCCCAGAAAATATCTTGAAATCCACAACCAGTTATTGTAACATGAAAAGCTTTTGCTAAAGAATCTAATTCTTTAAAAAGAGTCGGATTGGAATTACTTGGAAAGAACGCCTCTTCACAAATCGTTAAAACATTCACTCCATTTTTTACACATGTTCTAATATTTTCTTCAATATCATTTAAAAAACTCATCGTTGTAATTATAGCAACATTCGGCTTTACTTCTTTTAATAAAGCATCCAATTCTTTTACATCACGGACCAAGACATTTTTGTCATCCACTTCCATAATTGACCCAATATCTTTTCCAATCACATTTGGACTAATATCGACGGCTCCAACAACAACCCCTTCTTTTTCATAAATATATCGCATGATATATTTACTCATTTTTCCACATCCAATTTGAACTACATTAATTTTTTCCATTTTTTTATCCCCTTTCTTCTAAATTGACATGTTCTTCATTAATCAAATCTTTAAATTCTATTTTAAATCGTTCAATTTCTTTTTTCTTCACATCTTCATAAATATTTTTCGCATTACAAATGGCTTTATAAATGTGCTTTATTTTTACACTCGTTTCATTATCAAAAAGTGCATAAGTAAATGCGTTACTAAGTATGGTTAAACAAATATCAGGATACCGAGATGCAACTTCATAAATTCTTTTATATTCATCGGTCATTTCGACAATAAAAGTCATAATCCGTTCTTTTACAAAATCAGAATACTCTAGTTTAACCCCAATTTGAGTTTCTAATTTTGGAACCGTACCCATTAAAATTTTAACGGTAGTAGGTTTATCGGTTTCTAAAACATCAATTTTTTGAAAACGTCTTAAAAAAGCTCGGTCTCTTAAAATATAAGTTTCATATTCTTCTGTCGTAGTAGCACCAATCATTTTTATTGTCCCGCGGTCTAATCCCGCCTTTAACATATTGGCAAAATCAATGCCACCATTTTGATCATTATTTTTATTTACTAACACATGTGTTTCATCAATAAACAAAATGGTATTTTTTCTTTGGTTTAATTCTTTTACTAACAAATCAATTCGATTTTCTGTTTGTCCATCGGTATTTACAGAACCTAATAAAGAAGTAATATTAATTTTAATAATTTCCCAATTTTTTAAAGCATTAGGAACCATATCTCTTTGTATTCGATAAGCAAGTCCTTCGACAATAGCCGTTTTACCTATACCAGGTTTACCTACTAATAATGCACTTTTTTCAGGAGTTAAAAGAGTCAAAATACATTGTTTAATTTCATCATCTCTTGCAATTGCAGGATCTGTAATAAAAGTTTTTGAAGTCATGACCTCGCCATATCTTTCAAGCATGCTAAGTCCTATATTTAGTTCTTCCATTTTGACTCACCTACTTACTATAAATATTCTAACACAATGTCTAATAAATTACACTTCTTTTTTTGAAAGAATTCTTTTTTCAAAGTTAAATTTCAACTTTTTTTACACATTCGACATCGTTCGACAAATTTTTCGAAATTTGTGTTGTAGAATATAAAACTCGAAGGGAGGTGAATTATGTCGAAATTTTTCACTGCTAAGAATGACAAAGTCTTTAAAGCGATATTCTCGGATCCAAGTGATACGGAACTTCTAGAGACACTTTTAAGTCTAATCTTTAAAAAGAAAGTTTCTAATATTACTTTTTCCAATACAGAACTTTTAAAAAGAAATGTAGTAGAAAGAGCAAAAATAGTAGACTTTATAGCTACAGTAGATGGAGTAAAAACACATATCGATTATGTGAACGTTCACATAATATCGAAATGAACTCATCCGATCAAAGTTGGCTCCATCTAAGAAACTTAAACTTTTTCAGTACCATTTTTAGTAAAGAGACAGAAGTAGGAGAT
>CANQRJ010000047.1 GCA_947626215.1 uncultured Bacilli bacterium | reverse complement strand
TTCTCTATTCACAATATTCTTATTTAAGGATATTTCTGGATGAATCAGTTCAAAATCCTCTTTTAAATCTTTTACAGATATTCCTGTTGCAAGACTTGCAATCAAAAGAAAATATTCTTTACTCTTCTCACCTCCATTTAAAAATAATTTTTTTACAACCCGATCATTTAATAATGGGTAATTCGTTTCTTTTTGTTTCATTTTTTTAATCCTCTCCGTTTCTAATCACATTGTACCACTCATACATACGTATGTCAAGAACTTTTTGAAGGTTATTGTTTTATTTTAAAACAAATAAAAAAGGATCAAATCCCCTATTTTTTATTCCACAAAAGTACAAGTCTTCACACCATTTGGATAACTTACCTGAATCGCTTTCGTTAGTAATTCCGTTTCTTGTGTTTTCGGATTATATAAATCATTTTCTTCAATAAGTCCTTTATCTAAAACTTGTTCTAAAGTAACACTACAAGTATGGCCAACACACTTCCCACTTGGACAACATTGATTCTTTTTGGTTTTGTCGACTTCCACAAAAGTACAAGCCGCATTTTCTAAAGTTTTTTTAAATTCTTCATATTGATTTTCTTGATTTTCTGATAAAATGCCAGACATATTGGTTACAATCACTGTCCCAATAATCACAAGTAATCCAATCGTAATCAGTAATTCAATTAAAGTAAACCCCTTTTTCTTTTTCATTTAGATTCTCCTTCCTTTGGTAAATTAATGGCCTTTTTTCTTTTGATAAAATGGAAGAAAAGATAGAAGACACCACTAAAAATAACAATAAAATAGAAACTAACTGTTCGAAATAAAACCATGGCAGGAGTCGCCAAAGATTCTCCATAAATAAACTGATTGATTTGTAACAAGAGTCCTTCGCTTACCACGACTCCACCTGGAAAAGGCATAAAGTCACTTGCTAAAGTAATACAAGATTGGAAAGCGAGCATTTGAAGTAAATTTAATTCACGAAGTCCAAAAGATAAATAGATAAAATAACTAATAGCAAGCAAACACACCCTTTGACATAATAAAATCAAATAAGCCTCAATCAAGATTCTCGGATGTTCTTTCGTAAGTTTTGCGCAAGACTGATACCCTACCAAAGCATCCATTAATTTACTTTCCCATTCATCGATTTTCTTTAATTTCATTTTTCTTCCCAAAGCAAATAAAATTTTAGCACATTTAGGAATAAGTTTTTTACTATAAACAAGCATTAAAAAGAAAAGAATTAAAAGGACAGTCGTGATAAATCCTAAAGCGACAAGCCATACAAATAAAGGACTTTGCCCCCAAAGCATCGGAAAACAAAAAAGAAAGCCTAAAACTGCCACGGTAAGTAATGCTATTTTATAAATTAATGTATTGAGTAAAATCAAAACGGTGCTCATCTGATAAGGTACGCCATCCCGATTCATTTCAATCATTTGAATCGGTTGACCTCCGATACTACTTGGAGTGATAGCAGAAAAATACACTTCGGTAAAATGATACCCAAAAGCTTGATACCAATTAATTTTCTTGCCAAAATATTTAAGCATTCTTCGAAAATAAATACATGCAAAAAAACAATACCCGAACAAAGACGCAAAAGCAAGGATGACATAAAAAGGATGACAATTTTGAATCGATACCACTAAATCATTTATAGAATAATCTTTTAATACGAAATAATAAGTTCCAAAAATTAAAACTAAAAATAAAAGAATGGACCAACCATATTTCTTAATACTTTTCACTTTAACCACCTAGTATAATGGTAGCATAAATAAAGAAAAAATACTAGAAAAAAAAGCTTACAAATTTGTAAGACTTAATTTTTTAATAACTCATCCAATCTCTGTTTTTCTAGTTTTAATTTTTCTTGTTCTTCACTCACTAATTTCTCTGGAGCTTTCTTTACAAAATTTTCATTGGCTAATAAGGTTTCACGTTTTAAAATACTAGATTTTAAATATTCAATTTCTTTTTGATGTTTTAACTCATCTTCTTCTGTTTTTTCTTTTTCATCATATAAATAAAGAGAATAGTTTTTATAAGTAACAGGAAAACCATCTTTTTTATCATTTGATTTAGCAATATGACCTTCTAGCTTTAACATTTTAGAAATTAAATCATACTTTTCTTCATTTTGAAAAACAACTGTAAATTCTTTTCCAATATGATGCTCAGATTTTATATTTCGAAACATTTTTACAAAAGCAATTTCATCACTTACTTTTTCTTCTTGTTCTTTAAAAATCGCTTTTTTATCATATTCTGGATAAGAACTTATCATAATGTTTTCTTCCACGAAAGGAAGTTTTGAATAAATTTCATCTGTTACAAAAGGCATGAATGGATGGAGCATTTGTAAAATGGCTTTTAATACTTTGACTAACGTATTCTTAGTCGACTGTTTTTCTAAAGAAAATTTTGCCATTTCAATATATTGATCACAGAAATCTTCCCAAATAAATTTGTACAAAATACTTCCCACATTTTGAAATTCATATTTATCCATATATTTCGTAACATCTTTAATCGTGGATTCTAATCTTGTTAAAATCCATGCATCACTATCTTCTAAAGGCTCATTTACAAGTTTTACATCTTCTGTATTCATTAAAACAAAACGAGAGGCATTCCATATTTTATTAATAAAATTCCAAGTACTTTTTACCTTTTCTTCTTCATAACGTAAATCGGTTCCCCCTGCCGTAGACGTAGATAAATAGTATCGAAGAGCATCTGCACCATATTCATGAATGACATCCATAGGATCGACTCCATTACCAAGACTCTTACTCATTTTTCTTCCTAATTTATCGCGAATAAGGCCATGAATATAAACCGTTTCAAAAGGTCTTTCCTTCATAAAATGTAAACTTTGGAAAGTCATTCGATTCACCCAAAAAGGAATGATATCATAACCAGTTACTAAAACACTCGTTGGAAAATATCTTTTTAAATCTTCTGTTTCTAAAGGCCAACCTAATGTACTAAAAGGCCATAATGCACTAGAAAACCAAGTATCTAATACATCTTCATCTTGAACCCAACCACTTTCTTTAGGCGACTCCATTCCTACATAGATTTCATCCCCTTTATACCAAGCAGGAATTTGATGTCCCCACCAAAGTTGTCTTGAAATACACCAATCATACGTAATTTCCATCCAATGATTCATAATTTTTTCAAAACGACTTGGTAAAAAATGAACTTTATGATTTTTATCTTTTTGATTTTCTAAGACTTTGTCGGCTAATGGACGCATTTTAACAAACCATTGTTTTGAGACCATTGGTTCAATCGGAGTATCCGTTCTTTCTGAGTGACCAACACTATGAACAATTTTTTCAATCTTTATTAAATACCCTTTTTCTTTTAATTCTTGAACCAATTTTTCTCGGCATTCAAAACGGTCCATTCCTTCATAATGAAGAGCATTTTCATTCATCGTCCCATCAAGTCGAATAACACTGATACCTTCTAAGTGATGTCTTTTTCCTACTTCATAATCGTTCGGATCATGGTTCACAGTAATTTTAACCACGCCTGTTCCTTTCTCTGGGTCGGCATGAGGATCCGTAATAATAGGAATTTCACGATTGACAATAGGTAGAAGAACTTTTTTTCCAACATACTTTTTATAACGTTCATCATTTTCGTTTACGGCAACGGCATTATCCCCAAACATCGTTTCTGGTCTTGTCGTAGCAACTTCAAGATACGTATCGGTTCCCACGATAGGGTATTTAATATGATAAAAACACCCTTCAATATCTTTATAAATAACTTCTTCATTACTTAAAGCCGTTTTAGCAATCGGATCCCAGTTAATCATTCTAGTTCCTCGATAAATAAGACCTTCTTGATATAAATCTACGAAAACTTTACGAACGGCACGAGAAAGTCCCTCATCTAAAGTAAATCTTTCTTTTCGATAATCTAAACTCAACCCTAATTTAGCCCATTGACTTCGAATGTTCTCGGCATATTCTTGTTTCCAATCCCAAGCGACTTTAAGCCAATCCTCTCTTTTCATACTGCGAGGGTCTATCCCCTCTTCTTGTAACTTTTTATCGACTTTTGCCTGAGTTGCAATACCTGCATGATCCATTCCTGGTACCCAAAGTACGTCAAATCCTTTCATTCTTTTATAACGAATCATAATATCTTGAATCGTCGTGTCCCAAGCATGGCCTAGATGAAGTTTTCCAGTAACATTAGGAGGAGGAATCACGATTGAAAAAGGTTTTGCATTTGTTTTTCCACACTCAAAATAGCCTTGTTCTTTCCAAATTTCATATTTTCCTTTTTCTACTTCTAAATGATTATATTTTGTATTTAATTCCATAAATTTACCTCTTTCTTTCTAACTTTTCTTTCCAATAATTTTCTTGCATGGCAATATAAACTTTATATTTGCCTTTTCTTTTATCGACATCTGACACCAACTCAAAATTTTCTTCCATCCATTGAAATCCTAAAAAATATTTTGAACTTCTCATTGTATTTTCTTCAAAATAAGAAAGTTGTTCTTCACTTACTTCATTTGGAATAAAAATCGCGATTGTTACATCATTTTCTAATAAAACCAAATTTCCAAATTCTTTCGTAACATCTCTTGAATAAGGATAATGATTCGTATAATCATCATTTTTACTAAAATTATAAAAAGGTTCTTTTGACGCATAGTAATCATGATATAAATAATGAACAATTTCATCACAAGACTCTAAAACCATTTCTTCTAAATTAAATTTGAAAATATGATCGTTTCCCATTAAGACTTCTCCATTTGGACTTACTATTTCTGCTTTTTTCATAAACAATTCCCCTTAAAATAAAAAGAATGATACCAAAGGAGTCTATAAAGACGGTACCATCCTTCATTTTGCTTTCTTTGATAACGCACCCATGTGCGACTTTGCTCCCTTAACAACCTTCTAAAAAACAATTTCTTTGGTTTCACCAAACTCCAAAGTCTCTTTTTTAAATTCTTTTTTATACTCCTTTAAGTTCTTTGCAAATTACGACTCTTATCTTAACAGTTTTTGAATTAAAAATCAAGTAGTAGGTACAGTTTCTACTAATTCTTCATTGACATATATTTGAATTTCATTAGAATCTGTAAGTACGGATTTCACGACATCATTCCTTTTAATATCATGATACTCACTAATAGGAGATTGTAAAACAAAATCATAAATATAAAATTCATTTTGTTTTGTGGTAACACATAAATACTTTCCTACAAACGACAAAGAAGAATAATCACCATCTAACACGCTTTCCCCATCGTAACGAACCACATGATAATTTTTATTAGAATTTGTAATCACATACTCTCCATTATACGTAACAATACTCTCTTTTTGAGTAGACAAAACGGCCTCTTTTTGATCAATAATTTTCCATTCGTCTTGATCTTTTACAACGAAATAATCGGCATTTTTAGCTTGACCATCTAATCCATCATCAATGACACCAATAAAATCATAATCTTTTTCAAACAAGAATCCAAAGTTATCTAAAGACAACACATTATATTGATTTTCTTTGGTTTCCACAATAAATAAATTTTCTTGAAGACCCACCGTGTAATTATTGACAAGTAAATAAGGATTCTCTTTATTATAAATCATTTCATTTTGAATATCATACAAATACACATCTGTTCCATCAAAATCGGCAGAATCGGTAATAAAAACATACTGATTATTTACAATGGGTAAAAATACAAGATCCTCACTTTCATTTTTATAAGATAAAATAGAATAATCTTCATCGTGATTCGTAGAAATAGCATAACTACAATAAGGATTTTCACAAGTATAAGTGCCAAGAATTTCTCCTAAATCATTATAAAACCATAATTTACCATCAAAATAAAGTTCTTTGTTCACGTTTTCTTTAGGAATATTAATGGGTTTTTGAAGAAATTTTAAATACATTCCATAAAAAGATAACGGAACAAAAAGAAGAAGTAATCCTAAAATTGTAAATAAAGATGCTTTTTGTAATTTAGGACTAATCATTACTTTCTTCCTCCTCACTAGGAGGGTCAGGTTGTTGGGTAGTCGTCTTTTTTAAAGGGTATTTTCTTTCTGTAGTATAAGTGCCATTCGTTTGTCCTATAGAAAGATATAAATAACTGCTATCAAATCTAATTTTAAAAGCATTGACATTTTTACCATAATAATATTCACTAGATAATTCTAATTTAGCTCCACTTTCTTCTCCATCCGTAATGTAGTCACTACTAGGATCTTTATAAGAATAAACATGAACTTTGCCATTTAACACGGCCGCATAATAATCATCATATAATTCCACATAATCATAACCAGTCTCAGTAATCGTACTATCAAAAGAATGAACATGATAATTTCCATCATTAAAGGTCTTTAAATAATTTTTATAATAATCGACAATAGGAGATGCTTTATCTTCTGTCACTTTTTCACCCATAGAATCATATAAAGAATATTTACCATTTTCTTTTACTACATAGTAGTCGCCTAATTTTAAAATACTTTCTTTATTAAAGGAAATGACAGGTCTTACTCCTTCACTTGAGATATTAGCCACCCCAAAGTTACCAGAATTTTTAGATTTTGCAATGAAAGAAACATTATTTACAGTAGAAATGCTTAATTCTCCTAATCCAGAATAAATACTAGCATCAACAGACTCATAAGTCGCGAGTTCTTTTCCGTCGTTGAGTACATTTTGTAGCACAATCGTATCCCCATCTTGAATAAACATATATTGTTTAAGTATCAATGGTAAAACACCCACTTTATGTTCGCCATTTTCTTTTAAATTTCTCGTTTCTCGATAAACCGTTTCAGTAGCAGGTTTACAAGCACTAAGAGTGGTCGTATCATTTCCTACTTCATTACGATTTGTACAACGGTAACTTCCTACAGGATTTGTTTTTTCTTGATCCGTATAGAAATACAAAGTTCCATTAAAATAATTCATATAAGCTAAGTGAGTGGATAAAGCTCCTTCTCTTAAATCAAAAGTATAATTGGTCTTATCAATTCCATCATACACATTAAGATTTAACATAGAATCTGTAAGCTCATAATCAAAAGATTTTTCAGTTTTTATCACTTTATTATTTTGAATCGTTTCCACTGGATTGTAATTTTTATTCGTAAGAGCCGGATGATCCATAGACATATCATGATTATTATAATCTTTAATTACTATATTATTTTGAACGACACCAATTAAAACATTTGGAAGTAAAGCGACATAATCATAAGAATCATTTGGATTGATTTCTTTTCCATTATAATCATAAACATGATATCTACCATTTTCTTCTTTTGCTTTCATATATTGGTTATTCGCGCCTACAATACGATTCGTGATTGCACGAGTTGGATTTGTATTTGTAATATTTACCAAAAAGTATTCTTGATTTTTCTTTACTGAAACTAAACTTAAAGCATCCGTATCAGGAATCATATGAATTTCTTGATATAAAGATGCACTAGAAATCAAAGTCTTCATTTCACTTTCGGTAAATTCAATTAACTCACGATTTCCTTCTTTATCTTTTGTAACAAAATAGTTTTCATATTCTGGATCTTGTAGTACTTCAAATACCGTTTTTACAACTTCATTAGTTTCTAAATCATAAATAAGAGTTTCTACATTTTGAGCGTTTTTACTGTCCCGAATAAAAACAAAACGATCAAAATAAATCAAAGAATGAAAATGAAGTAAATTTCCGTCTTCATCCACACGTTTTTTCGTGTCCATCGCATCATCGGTTGTTAAAAGTGCCGTAGCACATAAATTTTCATCTTTATTTTCGCATTCATAACGTCCTAGTTCTTTTTCACCATCTAAAAAGACTAAGCTACCATTTTCATAACGATAATTATCCATTTCTAAAATAACATCTGGTTCTTTTGGAGCTTCCTCTTCTTTTGGAATAAGCATCACTAAGAATACAATCAAGAAAATAATTAATAAAAGAAGAAATACACCTAAACACACGAATAAAATTTTATTTTTTTTACTTAAACTATTCCATTTTCTTTTTAATTTTTTAAAAATATTTTCTTTTTTCTCTTTTTTTAATTCTTCTTTTGTTTCTAATTCTGTCTTAAAAACAATTTCAGATTCTTTTCGATTTTCATCAAAGTCATCCAAATTTTCCATTTCAATTCCATTTACATTTTCTTCTTCATCAACAACTGGATTCAAATCATCTAACTCTAATACCTCTTTTGTAGTTTCCAATGGTTCATTTTTTTTAAATTCATTCTCATCCATATTAGTCACTCTCCTACTTTATCCATTATATCAATGATGAAGATTTTTTACAACCACCAATTTCAAGAAAAAGATTTCATACCTAAAACTCCATTTTATAATTTTTAAACTTTTATCTTTCGACAGGGTCCAAAACAACCGTACGTCTACATTGATTTCCATTAATTAACTCAGTTTTTTCGGCTCCACCCTCAAGACAATAATACTCGATGATATAATCTTGTAGTAGAGTACAATTATATTCATCTTCAATCATTCCACTAGGACAAGGTTTCCTTATAATATATGCATTTAATTCTTGAAAATCCAAACATCCTGCAACTTGTTCGTAATTTTCATCATAATAAGTATAAGTACATTTATCGTTATTTAATGTTCCTTTTACATATGTGGCTAACGGTGCACAAGGAAAGGAATGAGAAGGAAAAGTGTTTCGCAATTCTTCTACGGTTGTTGCACAATAATACTCCTTTTCTCTAGGAATTATTTTCCGACACTTGTGATCAACTAAATCAAAACCATCTGGGCATAAATGACGTTGCCAAGCAGATTCAACTTCAACAATCTCACATTTTCCATCACTTCTGAAAGTAAATCCTTTAGGACATTCAAGTTCTTTTGGTGTTTCTTGTGGGGTACTTGGTGTTGATGGTTTTGGAGTCGGCGTCACTGGCTTTGGGGTAACTGGTTTTGGAGTTGCAGGTTTTGGTGTTGTTGTTTCTTCTTTTGGAGTTTCTTCTTCTTTCGGTTCCTCAACTGGCTCTTCTACGACTACTTCCTCTGCAGGTAATGCATATTCATTCGTGGTAATTTCAACATTCTCAGGTTCTGTAAAATTTAACACAGATGATACTACAGAAAATGCGATAGCAAGACCTATTGTCACTCCATATAAATGTAGTTGAAAAAAGGATGATAATAACTCACATATGTAACTTAAAACGTTATCTCCGATTTCCCCTTTGATCTCTCCAAATAGCCATACAAAAACAGGATGATCTTTTTCTTTTAACTTCTCACCACAACTGATACATTTTTTTCTTTTGGAATCATTTTCTGTTCCGCAAAACCAACAATAGATTACTTTTTTCTTCTTTTCTTCTTTTTTCATTTCTTACTCCCCATAATAAACATAAATTTTAACTTGGTCTTTTTCATTTTGATGATCTGATATTATATAATAATTATTGGTTTCTGTATTGACTGCTAATGTATACCGATCATCTTTTTGATGCTCCTCTTCTTCTAATAAATTTCCATTCTCATCATAATATTTTAAATCAAGAGTAAAAATTCGATTCGGAACATATAACTCAATATCAACTTCACTTTTAATTTCTTCCTCTTCTTTAGTATTTAATAATACATAATATGTATCGATATTTTGATTATATTTTACATCATATACATCACTTTCTACGACTCGTAAATTCCATCCCATGGTAACAAGCATATATATTCCAATTCCTAAAACAACAAGAACAGATAACACTTTAAAAATAGGATTTCCAAAAATAAAATCCAAAGTAAAAAAATCTATGACTGCTTTAACTTTCTCTAAAACAATATCAAATCCTTCTTTTTTTGCATTTTCTTTTTCTTCTTGAGTAAATTTTCGACCACATTTTTTACAATAATTAGA
>CANQRJ010000046.1 GCA_947626215.1 uncultured Bacilli bacterium | reverse complement strand
CCATTACTATCATTTAAACTTAATTTTATATAATCTTCTGGTAAAGATTTTGTATCTATTCCCATTTCTTCTAAGTTTACTTGATAATAAGCTAAGGTATTACATGTATTTTTAATTGTAAAAGTATATCCTTCTTCTTTCATTCCATCTTCATCAGTCACTGGATGAGCTTTATCTAAAGTAATTCCATCGTTATCTTCTACCATTGTAAGTTCAAAACACTTACTTCCTATTTCATTAAAATCTTTTTGGGTTTCACTTTGCATCCAATAGGCATAAGACAAACCTATGATACTTATGAGTAAAATTATAAGTCCACTTATTATTATATATTTTCCCTTTTTCATTTTTTCACCTTATTTATGAAACACATTCCACCACTTATTTATTTTTATCATATAATCTCTAAGAGCCTGTTTTTATTATGTGTTTTACTCTATGAAATTATTATAACATTTGAATATTACAATTTGCAAGACAATAGTAATACAAAATATATTTTCATTTTTCAATAAAATAAACTTAGAAGTGGGGTGACATTAATAGATGGCAACTTTTCGTTTTAAATACGACAAAAAAATAACAATGACTAAAACGATTCGTTTTCCTATTCGATTAGTAGAAAAAATTGAAAAAGTTTTAGAAGGTACAGAATCTACATTTTCTAGCTTTATTATTCAAGCCTGCGAATTTGCTTTAGAAAATATGGAAAAAGAAAAAACTGAAGAAAAAAAACAAGAAAAAGAAAAAACTCATTCTTAATCATTTTAGGAATGAGTTTTTCATTATTTTATAACAATATTTACAATTTTATTTGGAATGACAATGGTTTTAACAATTTCTTTTCCTTCCATAAAATTTTTCACTTTTTCATTATTTAAAGCTTTTTCTAAAATAGAATCTTTTTCTTCATCTTTTGAAATTGTGATTTCTCCTCGAAGCTTTCCATTCACTTGAACTCCAATTGTAATTTCAGAATCGACTGTTTTGGATTCGTCATATTTAGGCCAAGAAGATTCGCAGATCGGTGCATAACCTAACATTTCATTTAATTCTTCGGTAATATGTGGTGCATAAGGATTTAAAAGAGTTAATAAAACATGATAATCTTCTTTGGTAATACTATCTTTCTCATCCATCGCATTTGTTAAAATCATTAAAGCTGAAATCGCTGTATTATAACCTAAATGATACGTATCATATTCTACTTTTTTAATCGTTTTATGAATTAAACTTTCTAAATCTTTTGAATAGTTATTTCCATCCATCACTTTTTCTTTTAAACGAACGACTTTATCTATAAAACGTTTACATCCTCTTAAAGAATCGGTATTCCAAGGAGCATCTTGTTGATAATCTCCCATAAACATTTCATAAACTCTTAAAGTGTCCGCGCCATACTCATTGACAATATCATCCGGATTAATGACATTTCCTTTACTTTTACTCATTTTTTCATTATTAGAGCCCAATACCATTCCATGACTGACACGAGTCCAAATCATTTCCTTATTTGGAACAAGTCCAATATTGTATAAAAATTGAACCCAGAATCTTGCATAAAGTAAATGTCTTGCTGTATGTTCCATTCCACCGTTATACCAATCGACTTTTCCCCAGTATTTCATGGCATCCATAGACGCAAATTCTTTGTCGTTATGAGCATCCATAAATCTTAAGAAATACCAACTAGATCCTGCCCAGTTCGGCATGGTATCTGTTTCTCTTCTTGCAGGTCCCCCACATTTAGGACAAGTCGTATTCACCCATTCTGATATTTTAGATAATGGACTTTCCCCGTCATCTGAAGGCTCATACTCGGCCACATCTGGAAGTAAAAGTGGTAAATCTTCTTCATTCATTGGAACCCATCCACATTTGTCACAATAAATCATTGGAATGGGTTCTCCCCAGAAACGTTGTCTTGAGAAAATCCAGTCTCTCATTTTATAATTACTTACTTCTCTTGCAACACCCATATCTACTAATTTAGCAGTGATTGCTTTTTTAGCTTCTTCTACTGTAAGTCCTGTAAACTCCGAAGAATTGATAAGTTTACAACCAACTCCTAAATAATCTTGTTTTTCAAAGGCGTGCTCTGTTGTATCTTTTCCATCAATGACTTGAATCATTTCCAAGTGATGAGCTTTCGCATACTCAAAGTCTCTTTCATCATGACTTGGAACAGCCATCACGGCACCTGTTCCATAATCTCCTAAGACAAAGTCTCCTAAATATACAGGAACTTCTTTTCCATTAATCGGATTGATTGCTTTAATTCCTTTTACTTCACATCCTGTTTTTCCTTTATTAAGTTCTGTACGATCCATATTGGATTTCTTTTTGGTTTCTTCTATATAATTTAAAACTTCTTCTTTGTTTTCAACTCTAGGCATCAATTCTTTAATAAGTTTTCCATCTGGAGCAATAACAAAGAAAGTAATTCCATAAATGGTTTCAATACAAGTGGTAAAGACAGAGAAACTTCCTCCACCCACAATTTGAACATCTAATTCGACACCATTTGATTTTCCAATCCAATTAATTTGACCTAATTTCACCCGTTCGGCAAAATTAGTATCATCAAGTCCTTTTAATAAGTCCTCTGCATAACTAGCCATCTTAAGCATCCATTGTGATTTTTCTTTTTGAACGACCTCAGTTCCACATCTTTCACAGACACCACCCGCGGCATCTTCATTAGATAAGACACTTTTACATTTAGGACACCAATTAACTGGGATATTTGCTTTATAAGCCATTTTATGTTTATAAAATTGTAAAAATTGCCACTGAGTCCATTTGTAATATTCAGGATCAGTCGTTGCAAACTCCCTACTCCAATCAAAAGAAAATCCTAAAGTTTCCATTTGTTTTTTAAATGTTTGAATACTTTTTTTCACAGCCTCGCTTGGATGCACATGATTTTTAATCGCGTATTGTTCTGCAGGCGCGCCAAAAGCATCCCAACCCATTGGAAATAACACATTATACCCTTGCATTCTTTTAAGTCTTGCAATCGCATCCTGTGCCGTATAACTTCTTACATGACCCACGTGTAGTCCATCTCCACTTGGATAAGGAAACTCGACTAAGATATAATAAGGAGGTTTTTCTCCACCATTTTCAACTTCAAAAGTCTTATGTTCTTTCCAATAATTTTGCCATTTTTCTTCTATTTGTTTATAATTCATAATCATTCATTCCTTTCTCTTTTTTCATTTTTTTTACTAAATGTCTTCCGTAAAGCTCATATACGGCATAGATTAGTAAAAAAAGAAAAACAAACCCAATTAACATTTGCCACATGATACTAACATTGATTGATGTAATAAAAGTAGTAACAAAGGCAATAATAAGAGCATCAAAAATACTAAAATAGAAAATCATTTTTCCAACATTTAATTTTTTTGGATCTAAATGAAATTTTAGTATTAAATAATGATACTCTCCAATACTTTGATATTTTTTCTTTTTGTATTTCCGATAATTTATCACATACGTCACAAAATAAATCAAGACAAATACAATTAGGAAAAATAAGATACTAAAATAAATTTTCTCTTCCAAATAAAATCCCTCCAAATAAAAAGGTGAATACCAAAGGACGAAATAAATCGTGGTACCACCTTATTTTTTCACTTTCATTTGATAAAGGAGAATTCTCCTACAAGCATCCAAAAGTAAGTTCATAAGTTCCTTTTTGTTTGGTTTCACCTCCCCCAAACTCTCTTTAAAAAATTTCCTTATTACTACTCTTTCTTCCTCGCTTTACATGTATTATATGAAATATATTCCAAAAATTCAAGTTTTTTTCAATGATTTTTGGTAATCGAAATTCCTAATTCTTTTAATTGAGAGTCTGATACAACACTAGGAGACTCACTCATTAAATCGCTAGCACTGGCCGTTTTAGGAAACGCGATGACATCTCGAATATTTTCCGTTCCAGATAAAATCATCGTAAGTCGATCAAGTCCAATTGCAAGACCACCATGAGGAGGAGTTCCATATTTTAAAGCTTCTACAAAAAAGCCAAACTTTTCATGAATATCTTCTTCTGTTAATTCTAATGCTTGAAACATTTTACTTTGAACCTCAGCGTCATGAATACGAATGGATCCACCACCGACTTCATACCCATTAATAACGATATCATAAGCCTTAGAATAACAATGTGCTTTATCGGTTAAAAGTTTATCCACATCACAATCTTTAGGAGAAGTAAAAGGATGATGACAAGCCACATATCGGTTTTCCTCTTTTGAAAATTCAAATGTTGGAAAATCAGTGACCCATAATAATTCATACGTTTCTTCAGGAATTAGATGAAGATCTTTTGCTAATTTAACTCTTAAAGACCCAAGTAAAGTTTTGACCTCGCTGTAGTCACCAGGAATCAAAAAGGCAATGTCATTTGGTTCTAAAGAAAGATGAGAAATGACTTTTTCTTTTTCTTCATTCGTTAAATTTTTAACAATACTTCCACTTAATTCTTCTTCCATTTTAAGAGAAAGTAAAGTAGATGCACCCATACTTTTTACATACTCTGTTAATTTATCAATTTCTTTTCTAGAAAAATGGGAGGCATACCCTTTTAATACAATTCCATCAATTTGAGGACTTTCCTTTAAAAATGAAATAGAAGTGTCTTTAAAAATTTCTTTACATTCTTGAATCAATATTTCATAACGAGTATCAGGTTTATCACTTCCATAATATTTTATCGCATCATCATATTTCATTTTCTTTAAAGGAAGGGAAATTTCGATGTTTTTTACTTTCTTAAACACATATTGAATGAGTTGTTCTGTAATACTCATCACATCTTCTTCATTTACAAAACTCATTTCCATATCGACTTGAGTAAACTCTGGTTGTCTATCACTTCTTAAATCTTCATCTCGAAAACATTTGGCAATTTGAAAATATCGTTCTATTCCACCTACCATTAAAAGTTGTTTAAAAATTTGAGGACTTTGAGGAAGAGCATAAAAATGACCTGGATTGACTCGACTTGGAACTAAATAGTCTCTTGCCCCTTCTGGAGTGGATTTACAAAGAATAGGTGTTTCAATCTCTAAAAAACCTTTATCACTTAAAAAATTTCGAATAGACATCATAATTTGATGACGAATCACTAATTTATCTTTAATCTCACTTCTTCTTAAATCTAAATAACGATATTTTAGTCTTGTATCTTCTAAAGCATTTGTATTATCGCTTAAAGAAAATGGAATTTCATTAGCCATATTTAATAAAGTGAAAGAACTCACATCAATTTCAATAGAACCCGTTTCCATTTTATCATTTTTGTTTTCTCTTAAAGTAACAAGACCCGTTACTTCAATAACAGATTCATTTTTTAAAGACTCGGCAAGTTCATAATAAGGATTCTCTGGTTTTAAAACAAGTTGAATCACTCCACTTCTATCTCTTAAATCAATAAATAAAAGACTTCCTAAATTTCTCTTTTTTTGAACCCATCCATAAAGAGTCACACTTTTTCCTACTTGATCCTTACAATCGATATTCCACATTTTCATCCATCATTCCTCCTTCAAAATAAAAAGATTCTATCTACTTAAGGACGACTTTTTGAGTAGCCGCGGTGCCACCTTAATTCATAGAACCTATGCACTTTTTCCTTTAACGCAAGAAATACGATTATGTAAAAAATTGGTGTCTTTCTTTTAAAATTATTTCTTTAGTTTTCACCTACTCTAAAGTCTCTTTTTTAAATTTTTTTAAAATACTCTTCCAACTTCATAATATATCTTTATTATAATGATTTTTCTTTAGAAGTCAATTATTTTTCAGTTCTTTTTAAGCAAAGAGAAGCCTCTAAACCATGTTTTATTTTTTCACATTCTTCTAAAGTAAAAACACTTCCATATAAATAAGTATTGAAATCTATTTCCTTTGTCACATAAGCATTTCGAAGAACTTTAGGTCTTGATATAAGCACGTCTTCTATTTGATAAGTAAGCTCATTTTCATAAAAAGGTTCCTCTTTTAAGTTTTCTAGTGTTTTCCGATCACTCGCATCCAATAAAACTTTTTCATCTTTTTGAATAGAATAAGGAGTGACATTTCCTATATAAGAATCAAGTTGTTCGTTCGGTATGAAAAACTTATTTTCACTTAGTAAATTAGAAGATAAAAATCCATCTTCATTCCAAAGAGGTATTTGCATTCTTAAAGCCACTAAAATACGTTTCGTAATCATTTCTAAATCATTTTTCATTCCTTCAATATTTTTTTCAAAATAAGGGTAAATTCCTTTTTCAATCCAAAGATCTGCTATATCAAAAAAATGAGGTAAAAAACTATAACGAAACATTTCTTTAGATAACTTATAAACATGAAGCATTTGAAAGTTTTGTTCTAATATGCTTTCATCCATAAATAAAATGCCATTTAGTTCCTTCATATTAATAGAATAACTTTTTAAATAATTCATATTCTTTTGAATTTGTATCATATGTTCCATCGTAAATTCACTGATGTGTTCGATGACATAAGAAGATGAAAAAACATCGGTTAAAAGATAAACTTTTAAAATTTTTAAGCAAGCTAAATCTAAAACTAGAAAAGAAAAAAGCGTTTCTTCTGAAATACAAGGAAAAATACTTTTTAGAATACTCAGTTTTTCTCTAATTTCTTCCATATCATATGATAAAATAACTTTTTTATATTCTTCTTTTTGAAAAAAGGAATAAGAATATTCTTCAAATAATTTTTTCATTTGAATTTCTAAGTTTCCATTATATAAATCTAACTCTTTTTGGATTTTATCATAAAAACTTTGATTTTGAGTTAAATAATACTTTTCTAAATCTTCTAAAATATCAATTGGTAAATATTGAATTTCATCTTCTGTACACATTCTATAATCAGATTGAACTTGTTTTAATTTCTGAAGTAAATTTTTACAGACTTCTTGTTTTTTTCGAAATTTCTTTTGATTTTTTTTCTTTTCATTTTTTAATTTTTTAGCATAATCAACAACGTTGTTATAATGATTTTTCACAGATTCAATAAAATCATCTTCAAAAAGAGTAAAAGAATACCCTTTTTCATTCAAAACTGCCATTTGATTCGTTAGATAAACGTATCCTTCAAAAAAATTTAAAGCTTTTTTTTCACTTTCATTTGCCTGATAAGCAAATTCTAAAAAAAATAAATTATCTTCTAAAGATGTTTTGGTTCTTTCCATATGGATAAGTAATGTACTTAAAAATTCTATAAACTCTTCTTTCTTTTCATTTTCTTTTACTTTTTCTATATTTTCAAATAAAAAATTGACATCTTGAGCTTTCATCATATCTAAAAAAATTTTTTGGCTATTTTTAGTTAATACATTAAATGCTGCGATAAGAGCATTGATTTCCATTGAATGATCAAATGCTTCATGATCATATAATTCATCTAGTTTGCTTTCTATTTCTTTTAGTGACTCAGGTGAATACATTTCTAATGCTATATGTAATACCCAATAAGGATGCATTCTTGTTTCTTGATAATTATAAAAACCTTGTTCGATGGCTTGTTCTAAAAAAGATAACTTTTTTTCTTTTAAAAATTCATAATTTTCTTGCAAAACATTTTCTAATTTGCTAATCAACTCATCTTTCATTCATTTTCCCTCCTAAGGATTCTTTTCATTTCTTCTGTTACTTTTTGATTTTCTTTTAGATATTCTTTATTTTGAATTCCCATTTTCATATATTCTTTTTGAACATTATATGCATCCATTCTATTATATAAGTTTAGTCGATAACTTTTTTCATTATCTGCCTTTTTCATAAATAAACTTAAGATTGCATACGTATCATTTGAAATTCTTTTAAAAACAATCCTAGTTTTAAAATTCCTTACTTCACAAAGGCCATCTAATTTTTCATTATTTTTAAATACTTTAACGCCTTTAAACATTCCATTTTGAATTGATTCCATTAATTCTAAAAAAGAATCATAATATTCTATATCTATTCCTTTTAAATCACTAATTGCATAATAATTATGATTCGAAGATTTTAAATAAATAAGAGTATTCATTTCCTTTTCTTCTTCTTTTACATTTTTTAAATCACGATAGGAAACTAAATAATCCATCATTTTTCGAAGTTCACATAATTCTTCTTTAATTAAATTTTTGTCCATTTCATTTAAATCATCAGAAAAAAATAACATCTCATATTCATGAATTTCCTTTAAAGATTCTCCAATTAATAAATTCATAAGTAATTGAAATTGAGGGTTATTTCTTTTTGGTAAAGCATGATGATATTCTGTTTCATTTTTACAATTTTTAAGCAAATGAAAATAAAAGCTTACATCACACTTATTTTCTTCTTCTTCGGTTCCTATATTATAAGGTGTAAGCAATTCTTCTTTTATTTTCATTTCTGGTGAAATTACTATTTGATTTTTATATTCTTTTAATTCACTTAATTTTTTTAAATAAACAAATCGATTATTTTTCTCTACTTTTTTAATAAATTCTCTTTTTTCATTTTCAGATAAATTTTCTAAATTACATAAAATTTCTTTAGAAAGAAAAGTATTATCTCCAAATAATTCGTCAAGCATAACAAATCCCCTTTCATTTACGATTTTTTATTCTAGCATACACCTTTAAAAAAATCAATAAATCCTGTTTGATATTTAAATAGAATTAATGAAAGATTGTAAAGAATTTCCTGCACTTATACGTACTCTTGGAAGAGCATATGGATCCATTCCTGGTTTTACAACACCCCATTCTGTAGTAAATGCAAGAGAATAACCTGCTTCTTTTACAATTTCTTTGGTAAGGTCATTATAATCTCCAAATGGATAGGCAACTGCAGTGGTCGTTTTAATTAAATCTTTAGAAGTTTTTAAATCGTTTAATCCTTCCGTTTTTGATACACATTGAAAATATCCCCCATGACCCATACCAGAACATCCTGCTTTATGCATATCGTGTGTATGACTTTCCAAATTTAGGTAACCAGAATCTAGTAAATTTTTCATATAATCAGATGTTGGATCCGTCCAAGATGTGACAATAAACCAAGTGATAGGAATTTCATATTGAACTGCAAGTGGATAAGCAATTCGATAATTACTTTCTTGACCATCATCCATTGTTAAAATAATACTTTTTGGAGGAAGTTTTATTTTTCCATCTACATAATCTCTTAATTCTTTCATCGTTGGAAAATAATAATTATTCTTTTTTAAATAATCTAATTGATTAATAAAATCAGATTTTGCTAAATGATTCGCATCAGATGGTTGTTCCCCAATAGTATCATCATAGAAATAGTGATACATAAGTACAGGGACATAACTTGCATTTTCTGTTACCTCAATAGGGTTTACTGTTACTTTTCTTATCTTTACAACTTCTTCATCTTCAGTTTTTAATGTATATGTAATCGTATATTCTCCAGAAGTTTTTTTCACTTTTCCTTCTACTGTTACATTTTCACTTAAATCTTCTCCTGTTTTTGAAGTCGCGACAAATCCAGGTTCTATATACTCTTCTCCATATTCTAAAGAAATAGATTCCTCTCCTTTTAAAGAAAGAGTTGTTTCTTTAGTTATCGGTTCTTCTATAGTAGGTGCGGAATCATTATTCTTTTCATTACCACATCCTGTGAATAAAAAAATACATAAAACAAATACCATTAATTTCTTCATACTCATTCAACCTCACTTTTTTATATCTTGATTTTAACACTTTTTTCTTTTTCAAACAAGGGATATGATATATTTAGAATGATTATTAAAAAATGTATGAAACTAAAATGTTTTTTGTATAAATTTTAAGACGCTAATTCAAGACGTAACTTCTCAATTTTTTCTTTTTTTAATCCAGTACTTCTTGAAATAAGGGATATGGGTATATTCTCTTTAATTAAGTTTTTGGCAATTTTCGTCTTTTCAATTTCCAT
>CANQRJ010000045.1 GCA_947626215.1 uncultured Bacilli bacterium | reverse complement strand
GAATGCTTAAAAAATATAAAATAGAAGAAATATCAGAAGTAACGGGTTTATCTATAGATGTCATCAAAAAATTAAAATATTCGAAAAGTCTTAAGTAAAGCTTAAAAAAAGTATTTTAACTAGAAGCTTTTAAAAATTCTTTTCTTTTGATATACTTATGATACGAGGATGTGACGAATATGAAAACAATAATGGATGGAAATACGGCCTGTTCTACCATGGCTTATTTATTTAGTGAAGTAGCAAGTATTTATCCAATCACGCCATCTAGTCCTATGGCAAGCAATGTGGATGCGCTATCTAGTAAAGAACATTATAATTTATTTCATGATAAAGTACATGTAGTGGAAATGGAGTCCGAAGCAGGTGCTGCAGGTGCCATGCACGGGGCTTTATTAGCAGGATCACTAGCTACCACATTCACGGCAAGTCAAGGACTTCTTTTAATGATTCCTAATATGTATAAAATGGCAGGAGAATGTTTGCCAGGAGTAATCCATGTTGCATCTCGGACAGTCGCGACTCATGCTTTATCGATTTTTGGGGATCATTCTGATATTTATGCCACAAGACAAACGGGTTTTTGTATGTTGTGTAGTAATAATCCAGAAGAAAGTTATCATATGTCCGCGATTGCGCATCTCTCTGCAATAAAAGGAAGTCTTCCGTTCTTACATTTTTTTGATGGCTTTCGGACTAGTCATGAACTTAATGTAGTAGAAACATTAGAAGAAGGACCTCTTTTAAGTTTGATTGATTATAACGCTTTAGAAGAATTTCAAAATCGAACTCTAAATATTGGAAAAAATATTCAGTATGGAATGAGTGAAACAGAAGATATTTATTTTCAGAGTGTAGAATCAAGAAGTGAACTTTATGATAAAATGCCAAGTATTGTAGAACATTATATGAACAAAATAAATGAACTTGCAAACACTCATTATGCTCCTTTTGAGTATGTGGGATCATCTGATGCCGAATATGTGATTGTAGCTATGGGTAGTATTTGTGATACCATAGAATTAGTGGTGAATAAAGAACTTCAAAACAATAAAAAAATAGGACTTATCAAGGTTCGCTTGTACCGACCTTTTTCAAAAGAATATTTTTTGAAAGTCTTACCTGAAACTGTAAAAAAAGTAGCCGTATTAGATCGAACCAAAGAAATGGGAAGTGCAGGAGAACCTCTATATTTAGATGTTTCTTCTATTTTATCAGATTTACCGATTCAAGTTTTAGGTGGAAGATATGGACTATCTAGTAAAAATACCGAGCCAAAAGATATCGATGCCATCTATCAAATGTTAGAAAATGATCCGAAAAATAATTTTACAATCGGTATCGTAGATGACTTAAATCACACAAGTTTAAAAACACGTGATTATCAAATAACTCTACCTACTTATGAACTTCAAATTTTTGGATTTGGCTCTGATGGAATGGTTTCTGCGAGTAAAGATATCATGCATATTTTAGGAGAAAAAAGTTATGTACAAGGTTACTTTGAATACGATTCTAAAAAAAGTGGAGGAGTAACCATTAGCCACTTAAGAATTGGAAAAGATAAGATTTTAGCCCCTTACTATGTCACGAATACAGATTTAGTGGTAGTAACGAAAGATGAGTATTTTAAAAAATATCCTATTTTAGATTCGTTAAAAGAAAATGGAATTTTACTCATTAACACCAAAAATGATCAAGAATGTATGAGTAAACTTACCAAAAAAGAAATCGGAATTTTAGAAGAAAAAAAGATTCGTATTTTATGGATTGATGCCGAGAAAATCGCGATGAAACATCATATTCCAGGAAAAATAAGTAAGATTATGGAGATTATTATTCTAAGTTTACTTGGAGTAGATAATCCTCTTCAAATATTAAATAAGTCGATTGAAAAACAATTCTTTACTAAAGGAGAAAACATTGTAAAAAATAACCAAGAAGCAATTAAAGAAGCTCTAGAAGAAGTAAGAAAATTAGTAGTTACAAATATAAAAAATATATCAAATGAAAACATCCCAAAAACAGTAATAGAAAAAATGAATCATCGTTTAGGAAATACTTTAACAGTGAATGAAGTAAAAGAATACCGAAATGGTTTGTTTCCTGGAGGTCTTACTAAATATGAAAAAAGAGGAACTTCAAATCTTGTATCTAAATGGGTGAGTGAAAACTGTATTCAATGTGGAATGTGTTCTTTTGTTTGTCCTCATGCCGTCATTCGTCCTTTCTTAGTAAAAGAAGAAAAAGGCCTTGTTGCAACGGGAGCCGAAGATTATCATTTTTTAATTAGTGTATCAGAAAGTGATTGTACAGGTTGTGGATTATGTGTAAAAACTTGTCCTGGCAAAAATGGAAAAAAAGCCTTGTATTTAGGCCCATTAGAAAATAAGAATAAAGAAGAAGTAGATTATTATTTTAACCAATATGAAAATCCAAAAGTATTTCCGAAATTTACCATCAAAGGAAGTCAATTAGAACGACCTCACTTTGAGTTTCCTGGTGCTTGTGCCGGGTGCGGCGAAACCGCTTATATTAAGTTATTAACTCAACTTTATGGAAATGAAATTGTAATAGCAAATGCAACTGGATGTTCTTCTATTTATGGTGGAAGTGCCCCATCTACACCGTATAGCCTTCCTTGGGCAAATTCTTTATTTGAAGATAATGCCGAGTTTGCCTATGGTATTTATTTATCTTATCAAAATAAAAGAAATCGAATCAAAGAAATAATGCTAGAAAGTATGGATTCTGTTTCGATAGAAGTTCAAAAATTATATGAACAATTTTTAGAATACTTTTCTGATTATAAAATTACATCTGAAATGAAAGAAAAACTTATGGAGTTAGAAATACCAAAAGAAATCAAAGATTTAATCGATTATATTCCATCTCGTACTGTATACGCAATAGGGGGAGATGGATGGGCATATGATATTGGTTTTGGAGGCATCGATCACGTACTTTCAAGCAATCAAAATATCAAAATTTTAGTATTAGATACCGAAGTTTATTCCAATACAGGAGGACAAATGAGTAAATCCACTCATCATGGAGCCGTTGCCGAATTTGCAGATCTTGGCAAACGAACCGGTAAAAAAGATTTATTTCGAATCGCGATGAGTTATCCAAATTGTTATGTAGCAAGTATCAGTTTAGGTGCGAATATGATGCATACCTTAAAAGTAATGAAAGAAGCAAAAGAACATATAGGTCCAAGTCTTATCATCGCGTATTCAACATGTATCGAACATGGAATAGAAGGCGGCATGAACTGTAGCTTAGAAGAACAAAGATTAGCCGTCGATGCAGGATACGTCTTATTAATGCGTTATAAACCGGAAGAAGAAAAACTTTATTTAGATTCTAAACAACCAAACTTTGATAAATATCAGGAATTTTTGGAAAGAGAAGTTCGATATAAATCTTTAATGATTAAAAATAAGGAAATGGCAATGGATTTATTAAAATTGAATCGTGAGGCTAGTGAAAAAAGTTACCATTATTATGAAAATTTAGTGAAAAAAGACGAATAAAATAGTCTTTTTTTTCTATTTGTGATATACTAGGTTTCGAGAAAGAAGTGATTTTTTTGAAAAAAATAGTATTTACTTTAATTGTTTCTATGTTTATGTTCATGGGAATTTGTCATGCCGAAGAAAAAATTTATGTAACAGAAACCTTAAAAGAAGCCTGTGACACCGAAGGACTAGAATGTACCCATACCGAGAAAGAATATGATGAGTCTCTACCTAATGTTTACATTTTTAGAGGAAATGGTTGTCCTTATTGTAACCGATTATTAACTTATGTTTCATCTATTATAGATAAATATCAAGTAAATGTTATTGTTTATGAAGTAAAAGACAATAAAGATAACTGGGCATTATATAAAAAAGTAGGAGCTAAATTTAACTTTGTGCCATCTGGTTATCCATATATGGTGATTGGAGAAAAAACTTTTGATGGCTATGCCAGTGACTATGATGAAGACATTGCATCTAACTTAGAAAGTTTTCAAAATGAAGAAGAACCTTATGATGTAGTGGAAGATGTTTTAGATGATCCAGAAGAAACTAATTCAAGAGGAATTGTTTTAGCATTTATTTTCGGTGTGGTAATTGTGATTGGTCTTTTACTAGGCTATAAAGTAAACTCTAAAAAAAATGAATAAGAAAAAGTGCTTAATGATTTTCATTAAGTATTTTTTTATGAAATAAAATTGCCAAAAATTAGCAATCATTTGTTCGTGACTTTTGAAATAATTTATAGTATAATGTTTCTAGGGTGACTTATTATGACAATCAAAGAGAAACTAGAAATTTTAGCCGATTCTGCCAAGTATGATGCCTCTTGTTCATCCAGTGGAAGTGCGCGTGAAAATAAAGGAGGGTTAGGTGCCGGGGCAATCTCAGGCATTTGTCACTCATTTTCTAATGATGGAAGATGTATTTCTTTACTTAAAATACTCATGACAAATTGTTGTATGTTTGATTGTAAGTATTGTGTGAACAGAAAAACAAATCGTGTCAAACGAGCTATCTTTACACCTGAGGAAATTTGTGAGATCACCTTATCTTTTTATCGAAGAAATTATATTGAAGGTTTATTTTTAAGTTCAGGAGTATATAAAAGTCCTGATTATACAATGGAAAAATTAATTGAAACCATTTTTTTACTACGACATAAATATCATTTTTCTGGGTATATTCATGCAAAGGCAATTCCTGGCGCGAGCGACTACTTAGTCAAAAAATTAGGACTTTTAGTAGATCGGTTAAGTGTCAATACTGAGCTACCAAGTGAAAATGGATTAAAACTTTTAGCGCCTAACAAAAATTATCAAAAAATCGAGCATATTATGGATGTAGTCAAACAAAATAAAAGTAAGGTATTCACTCCTGCCGGAGAAAGTACCCAAATGATTATAGGTGCAAGTAAAGATAGTGATTATGACATCATGAATCGAAGCAGTTTTTTATATGAAACATATGATTTAAAACGAGTATTTTATTCGGCTTATATCTCAGTCAATAAAGATCCATTTCTGCCTGCCTTAGAACTCCCACCCTTACAAAGAGAGCACCGTCTTTATCAAGCAGATTTCTTATTAAGATTTTATCATTATAAAGTAGAACAACTTTTAGATCCCTTGCATCCAAACTTTAATATTTTAGTAGATCCTAAAGCAGACTGGGCTTTAAGACATTTAAGTGAATTTCCAAAAGAAATTAATAAAGCAAGTTATTATGATTTATTAAAAGTCCCAGGAATTGGACCTACCAGTGCTAAAAAAATTATTCAAGGAAGAAAAGTATTTACAATTACATTTGAAGATTTAAAAAAAATGGGTATTTCTGTAAAAAGAGCCAAATATTTTATCTTGTGTAATGGCGTTTACTTTGCCAATAAAGAGGTATTTCAAAAAGATTTTATTGAAAAAAATTTAGTATTAGAAACGAAAGAAAAAATAGAAGACAAGAAAGGACAACAATTAAGTTTATTTTATGAAAGCGAGTAATTTTATTTATATCTATGAAGATTCTTTAGAAGAACTTTTATATACGATTTATTATTTAATTCAAAATAGATGGAAACCTATAGATATTGTAAGTGAAAGAAATTTTGTACCTAATTTGGTAGATGAGTCTTTCAAAGTGAAAAGTAATTTATTAAATATTTATGAAATATGGAAAGAAAGAGTAGGAAGTCCAGTCCTTCAAACCGTAAAAACAGTTTTTTTATCGAGTCATCCTAAAAAAGAACTAATTCTTTATTATTTTTTACTTCATGCTTTAAAAAATCCTAAAACCATTTATCAACATCGAGATTTAAAATGTGTGAATGAAGTATTAAAAATAGAAAAATATGTTCATAGAGAAACTCATAAAATGAAAGGATTTTTAAGATTTAAAGAAATGAAAAATGGTTTTTTATATGCCAAGATGGAACCAGAAAATTGTATTCTTTTTTCTCTTGCTTATCATTTTGTAAGAAGAATGCCAAATGAGTCTTTTGTGATTCATGATGTAAAAAGAAACATTTATGCTTTCTATACTGAAAAAAAATTAAATTTTGTAGAAGAAAGTCAAATTAAAAAATTAGATTTAATTTTTAGTGATGAAGAACTTGAAATGGAGAAATTATGGAAAACGTTTTTTGATACCATCGCGATTCAAGAAAGAGAAAATAAAAATTGTCAAAGAAATTTTATGCCTAAAAAATATTGGAAATATTTAATAGAAATGGGGCCATGAAGATGAGAAAAGTATTAAAAGGAAAAGAAATACAAGAAAGTATTTTGGAATCGATTCATTTACTTTGTGATGCCGTGAAAATTACTTTAGGACCTTTAGGAGAAAATGTTTTAATTAGTAGTAATGAACTTCTTCCATATATTACGAATGATGGAGTGACTATTGCAAGAAATATTGAAAGTGACGACCCTGTAATCAATGGAATTTTAGAAATTGCGAAAGAATCTTCTTTAAAAACCAATGAATTAGTAGGAGATGGAACCACTACAACGTTAGTTTTATTAGAAAAATTAATAGATGAAGGGTTTAAAGTGATAAATGAAGGTTATTCTCCGATTTTATTAAAAAAGGAAATGGAAAATTTTTTAAAAGTGTTAGAAAAAGAATTAAGGAATTTAAAAAGAAAACCTTTAAAAAAAGATTATTTAGAAGTCTCTAAACTTTCGTGTAATGAAGAAGAGTTAGGAACCTTTATTTATGAAGTTTACCAAAAAGTAAAACAAAAAAATGCCATTCATTTAATAGAAACGAATAAAGAGGATACGACTTATGAACAACTTTTTGGTTATTCTTTAGAAATAGAAATAGACTCGAATATCATGAAAGAAAAAGATAGTCTTTTAAATCCTTACGTACTATTAATAGATGGAGAACTAGAAAATTTAGAAGAGATTAGTGAAACCCTAAATCCAATTTTAAAAGAAGAAAAACATTTGATTATTTTAGCGAATCATTTTTATGAAGAAGTGTTGCAAGAATGTGCTTATTTTGATTTCAATCATGAAAATAAAATTTTATGTTTAGAAGTTCCAGAGTATGCTAATCGAAGGAAAGAAATTTTAAAGGACTTAGAAGTCATTTCGTCTTCTAAAATTTGGAATAAAAATCGTGGGGAAATACTAAGTTGGAGTCATATAGGAAAGTTAGGGTATTTTTCAAAAGAAAAACGATTTGTTCTTTTTTCAATTACCAAGTCTAAAAAATTAGAAAAGTACCAAGAAAAGTTAAAAAAAGAAATCCTTCTTTGTGATAGTGAGTATGAAAAAGAATTTTTAGAAGAACGATATGCCAAATTATCTGTAGGTCTTATTTTAGTTTTTATAGGAGGAATTTCTAAAACAAGTATCCGAGAAAAGAAAATGCGAATGGAAGATGCTTTTTGTGCGTTAGAGATGACGAAAAAAGGAGTAGTAGTGGGTGGAGGAGTGAGTTTATTACAAATAAAAGAAAAAATAGAAGGGATAACGATGGGTTCTAAAGTTTGTTTATCTACTTTATCTAGTCCTTTTTATCAAATATTAGATAATTGTGGAGTAGAAAAAGAATCCGTTTATGAAACGTTAAAGGAAAGTCTTTTTACCAAAGTTTATAATGCAAGACTAAATGAGTTTGAAAGTATTTCTGATACATCAGTAAAAGATCCATTTGAAGTGGTTTTAACGAGTTTAAAAAATGCCATTTCTATTGCAAGTCTATTACTTACAACTAATTATTTTGTATTAAACGAAAAAGAAACAGAACGAAATATAGAAATATAATGTAACAAAAAAAAGAGAGCACAAATGCTCTCACAGGGGGTTTGTTGATACACATTCAGAAGTGATCGTAAATGCGTATCGGCATAGCGTTTATAGCTATGCTATATAAAGTATATAAAAAATTTAAAAACCTGTCAATTAGTAAAATCAATTTGATCTACAATTTTTTCATAATAAGGGTAATTTTGATATTCTTTTGTGTCAAGAAAGTGTAAGACTTCTTTTTTTAATTCCAATAATATAGAATAATCTCTTTTTAAATTTGCAATTTTAAAAGTCATATCTCCACTTTGTTTAACTCCAAATAAATCTCCTTCACCACGAAATTCAAAATCTTTTTCACTTATATAAAAACCATCGTTACTTTCTTCTAAAACCTTTAATCGGTCTTTTTCTTCATCACAAATTAAATAGCAAAAAGAAAGTTCATCATTTCTTCCTACACGACCTCTTAACTGATGCAATGTAGCTAAACCAAATCGTTCGGCATTAAAAATAATCATCAATGTTGCATTTTTGACATCCACACCTACTTCAATTACAGTCGTAGAAATTAATATCTTAGTGTTTCCAAGTTTAAAATCGTTCATGACATCTTCTTTTTCTTTCTTTTTCATTTTTCCATGTAACACACCGATTGGAATCTTTCCATGAAAAGCAACATCAAATTTTTCTTTTAGTAAATTTACATCTTTTAAATTAGAATCATTTTCTAAAATCATAGGTGCGACCACATAAACTTGGTGACCTTTTTTTATTTCTTCTAAAGTTTTAAACAAAGCCTCTTTTAAATCACTTTCTTTTAATACTTTAGTCACAATATCTTTTCTTCCACTCGGTTTTTCTTTAATAAAAGAAGTATCCATATCTCCATAAATCGTAAGGGCATACGTCCTCGGTATCGGAGTTGCACTCATAAAAAGCATATCAGGAAGTTCCCCTTTATTTTTCAATAAATCCCTTTGGTGAACTCCAAAACGATGTTGTTCATCGGTTACAATAAAACCTAATCGTTGAAAAAATAAATTTTCATTTAAAATCGCATGAGTTCCAATTAAAATATCGACATCATGATTTTGAACCTTTTTCATAACCACTTCTTTTTCTTTTTTAGTCATACTTCCTACTAAAAGTTCAATTTCCACATCTGTTTCTTTTAAAATGTCTCGAATTGAATAAAAATGTTGAGTAGCCAAAACTTCTGTAGGAGCTAAAAAAGCACATTGATATTGATTCAAAACATTGGCGTACATTAAAACCGTCGCGACAATGGTTTTTCCAGAGCCCACATCACCGAGTAATAAGCGATTCATTCTCTTTGGTTTTTCTAAATCATTTAATCCCTCTTCAATCACTTTTTCTTGATCCGTTGTTAAAGAAAAAGGAAGACTTTGAATTAACTTTTCAATTTTAAATCGATCCACTTTTTTAGAAACACCAATTTCTTCTTCTTTTATTAATTTTAAATATTGAACTTTAAATAAAAACTCAAATAATTCTTCATAAATAAATCTTTTTTTTGCAAGTTCCATTTTTTCTAAATGACTCGGATGATGAATTTCGTAAAAACTTTCCTCTTTCGATAAAAAAGAATATTTCTTTTCAACTTCAAAAGGAAGAATTTGCTCAAAATTTTTAATTTCATGTAAAGCATTTAAAATAAGTTTTTCAAGTGTACTATTTTTTAAGCCTTTTATGAAATGATAAATAGGAAGAATTCGTGTTTGTTCTAATTTTGTGAACTTTATATCATTAGCCGTAAAAGTATTTTTCTTCGCGTCATATTTTCCAATTAAAGTTACATCTTGCCCGATGGTTAATTTAGGTTTTAAAAAAGCACGATTAAAAATCACCACTTGAATTTGTTTTCCATAAGTATCACATAAAAAACGTAACGAATTAAAGTTTTTCCGAATATAAGATACTTTAGATGGACCACATACACGAGCATTAATAGTAATTCCTACTTTTTCTTTGGCATCTTCCAAAATCTCAGGTTGTAATACTTGATAACGATAAGGAAAATAAGAAACAAGTTCTTCCACACTATAGATATTAGAATCATAAAGAGTTTCAATTGTTTTATCTCCAATTCCTTTGATATGCTTTAAATCCATAAGAATCACCTAATACTTAGTATAAACTTTTTCATAGAAAAAATCTATCCTTTAAGGGATAGACTTTTAATAACCACTTTTGAAGAACCCCCGCAGGAGTTCTTCATAAAAGAATAAAAAGGGGTTGACTAGTGTGATACTAGCACCAATTCGCCTTCTCAAGTGAATTGGTGATTTATATACTAACCGAAA
>CANQRJ010000044.1 GCA_947626215.1 uncultured Bacilli bacterium | reverse complement strand
ACATTAAAATACCTGTTTTTTGTTAGGTTTTATCTAGGCTTGATGAAAATTTACTTCCCACCAGAAATTCTAGAGCCAGAATTGGAGAAATCCATTCTTTTTTTGTGAGTTGCAAAAGAAACGCTTTTGTTATAAAATAAATTTAGAAAGAGAGAGAAACAATTATGAATTTAATGGAACAAATTGCAAGTGATATGAAGGATGCGTTAAAAAGTGGAGATAAATTTCAATTATCCGTTCTTCGTATGCTAAAAAGTGCTTTACAATTAGAAGGAATTTCTTTAAAAAAAGAATTGAATGACAATGAAATTATTACAGTCATTAAAAGAAATGTCAAACAAAGAAAAGACAGTATGGAAGAATATCAAAAATATAATAAAACCGAAGAAGTAGAAAAATTACAAAAAGAAATTGAAGTACTAAAGTCTTACTTACCACAAGAATTAAGTGAAGAAAAAATCGATCAAAAAATTGAAGAGGCTTTCACAGAGATTAAGCCTGAATCTATGAAAGACATGGGCCGAATCATGAAATTATTAACAGAAGAAATTGGCTCTGTAGCTGACATGGGTGAAGTAAGCAAAAAAGTAAAGATGAGATTAAATGGATAGTTCGAGTTTTTTAAAAGTCTTAGAAGATATCGATACCCAATATCAAAAATTTAAAGAAGAATATCAGGGACTTTCGTACACATGGAATGACCTCTTTTCTTATTTTCACATCTCGCCTTATTATTCACGCTTTTTAGAAAATGAGAAAGTGTTAGAATCGGCTTATCAAGTCCGTTTATCGAAAGAATACGATTTCTTTTTTCTCTATATGAAAGGGTTAAAAGATGCTTTTGCTTTTTCCGATGAATTTTTAGAAAATATAAGACTCTTAGATTCCTTTGATGTTGATTTTGCCATGGTAGAACCCCTTGCGATTCTCTATAATTTAAAATCTTTAGAAAATTCCCTTAAAAAATAAGAGAGATTTTGTCGAAAATCTTTCTTTTTTCATTTGTTTTTGATATCTTATACTAGGTGATAGAAAATGGAGCTATATTATCAAAATGAAACTCTTTATATTGATTTGAATGAGGACTTAGATGAGTTTACTTATCGAAAATTAAAACATAAAATATTTCGAATCATAGAAGACTATGGGGTAGATCGAATTGTTCTTCATTCTAAACATCAAATTTTTACAAATCGTCATTTTGTAAGACAAATGAAACATGATTATGAATCATTATATCAAGGAGAATTTTTAATTCGTTAGGTATAGAATTCTTTTCTTTTTTCATACTAAAATTGGTGGTTTAGATGAAACAAAATTTGATTTTAGACGCGGCAAGCTCTTTTCAAAAGGATGAATTAATCAAAGTAAAACGTGATAAAAATGTAGAGATCAAACATTTTTTAATAAAGACAGATGAACATAAAAATTGTAAAAAAGGAGATTATTATACTTTTTTATTTGATGAAAATGTTTTATATAAAAATGGGGAAGTCTTAGAAAAAGTGTTTTCGAAAACATTTTCTTCTTTCTTAGCAAAATATCATAAAGGAGGTCCCATTCTTTTTATTGGACTTGGAAATTCTTCAATTTTAGGAGATTCTTTTGGAAAAAAAGTCTTAGAAAAATTAATCGCAACAAATGCTTATAATGATTTTCTAACAATTCCAAAAGTCGCCTTATTTACGCCTGAGACGATGCATAAAACAGGGATTTCTTCTTTTAAGTTAATTGAAATGGTTGTTGGGTATTTAAAACCTGATGTCCTTATTTTAATTGATAGCTTTTTCACGCGTGATATGAAACATTTAGATTTCTCTTTAGAGTTAAATGACTGTGGAATGATCTTTAAAGAAGAATTAAGAAGTAACCGAGTAATTGATTTTCATACGTTTCATGTTCCTGTCTTGTCAATTGGATATCCGACTCTTTTAAAAACAAAAAGTGAAATTGTTTCAAAGTATACTTTACAAAGTGATATGGAAATTGTAAGTGAAATTGTTTCTTCTGCCATTCAAAAAAATCTTTTTCGTTAAATTGTCGTGAAAACGACATTTTTTTTCACTTTGTTATGATATATTTTAGGCAAGGTGATCATATGAAACGATTTAAAAGTAAAAAAACAAGACGTCGCGGAAAGGTTTTATGTATTCTTTTTTTAGTAGTTCTTTCCTTTTCCATTACAGTTTCTTTTCTTTCTGCTTTTCTTCAAAAAGATGAGGTTTTAGATTTTTTGTTAGAAACGACATTGAGGTCAAATAGAAGTTGGAAAGAAAATACAAGTATCATTGATTTTTTAACTCAGTATACATTTGGAAAACAAGAATTAGAAGAAGAAGTTTATGATGGATCGACTTCAAAACAAGAATATACTCCGGATCCTAATCCTTCTGAAAACGAAGAAAATCCGAAAATTTATTTATATAACACTCATCAAGGAGAAGAATATGCTTTTATGGAAAACGCGACATACAATGTGGTTCCAACGGTGATGCTAGCTTCTTATAAATTAAGAGAAGAATTAAATAAACGAGGAATTCCGACAATGGTTGAAACAAATCCTTTATCTGAAATTTTAAGAACAAATGGATGGAATTATAATTCAAGTTATCAAGCAAGCCGTCTTTTGCTAGAAAGTGCTCGAGAGAAAAATCCTAGTTTAGAATACTTTTTTGATTTGCATCGAGATTCGATTTCCTATGAAAGTTCAATGATAGAAGTATCAGGCCAAAAATATGCGAAGGTATTATTTGTAATCGGAACCGATTATGAAGGGTACGAAGAAAATTTGTTACTTGCTAATAAAATTAGTGATTTACTAAATCAAAAAGTTCCCAATATCTCAAGAGGAATTTTAAAAAAAGGGGGAAAAGGAGTGAATGGAATCTATAACGAAGATTTTTCTTCCAAAACACTTCTTTTTGAAATCGGGGGACCATATAATAGTATGAGTGAAGTAAGTAACACCTTACTTGTTCTTGCAGATGTAATAAAAGAGCTCGGGTGATAGAATGGAAAAAAAGAAAAAAGGTGTTTGGATTTTAAAACTTTTAGGACTTTTATTTGTTTTATATTTATCTCTTACCATCGCGATGGAAGCCGGGTATTATGAAGCTTTAATGGCAGAGAAAACAACGATTACAAGTGAAGCTATGCAAAAATTTGAAGAAGACATAAAAGAAGGAAAAGACGTGAATATTAATGATTATATTACGGATGTACATAAAGATTATTCAAATTCTACGACCAAAATGGGTGTTATGTTTTCTGGTGTAGTAGAAGAATTCATGTCAAATGGAATCAATGAAATGGTCGATTTATTTAAGAAATTGTTTACCTAAACTTGCCAAAAGAAAGAAAAAATGATACGATAAATTCACTTTCAAAAGAGGTGGAAAGAATGGATTTATCAATGAAAAACATTTTAGAAAATCTAGAAAATAAATATAACTATTTGCGAATAGACGAAAAAGAATATCAAAAAATGGCTAAAAGTGTATTAGAAACAATGAAAAATGAGGATAACAAAACGGAAGAAAATTTCTTAAGTAAAATGGAAGGAAAAATAAAAGAAAAAAAGAAAGTAATTCTAAAAAATCCCGAACATTTAGAACAAATATTAACATCTTTTATGGATGAAAATATGAAGGAAAATGAAGATGTAGAATTTCTTTATCAGTTGAGTGAATTTTTAAAAAAAATAAATAATGCTTATACAATAGATACATTTATTACATTATTAAATAAAAATGAAAAATTTCATGAATTACTAAGACAAGTAGTCGAAAAAAATATGGATTATATTAAAAGACGTTCTTTAAAAACAGTATTTAAAAGTGAATCCATTTTATCAATGATAAATGCATACTGTATATTGCACGATATTGAAGAAGAAAAAAATGATTTAGACTTAGAAAACAAAGAAATATATACAAGTTCATATCGTAGTTACATTTCAGAAATTTCTAGATATCCTATTCTGACTAGAGAAGAAGAAAAAGCTCTATTTTATCGAATTCGAAATCATGATGAGGAAGCAAGAAAAAAATTAATAGAATGTAATTTAAGACTTGTTGTAAGTATTGCTTTAAAATATTCAAAAAATGATCATTCATTATTAGATTTTATTCAAGATGGAAATATTGGACTTATGAAAGCCATTGATAAATTTGATATTGAAAAAGGATATAAATTTTCAACTTATGCGCCATGGTGGATTAAACATGCGATTCAAAGAGGAATTGAAAATAAAGGAAGAATCATACGATTCCCATCAGGAGTATATTATGATCTAAAAGATTATCGAAAAGCAATTGAAGAATTACAAAACTCTTTATCAAGAAATCCAACATTAAAAGAACTTTCTGTGTATTTAAGAAAAAGTGAAAAAAGTGTTTTACATCTAGCAGCATATGACGACGATATACTAAGTACGAACTTTCCAATAAATGATGAAGAATCTAGCATCGTAGAAGATTTTATAACAGACGAAAAAGAAAACATTGAAGATAAAGCCATGCGTTCTTCCTTAAATGAAGGAATAAATGTACTATTTAAAAAAGCAAAATTAAATGAAAGAGAGAAAAATATTCTTTTATTACGTAATGAATTTTATGGTCGTATATATTCTTTAGAAGAAATAGGAAAAATGTATGGAATTACGAGAGAAAGAGCAAGACAAATTGAATCAAAAGCACTATATAAATTAAGAAATACTGGAATGGTAAGAACATTTAGTATTTATATGGACTATCCAATGCAAGCAGAAGAAAATTTAAAGATCATTTTAGAGGAATATCAAAAAGACAAAAAATCAGCTTATAGCAAAAGTTATACCACTCACGGAAATGGATTATTAAATCAGAGAAAGAAAGAAAATGATTTATTAAAATGTATTAAAGTTTCTGTAGAAGAGGAAGAATATAAAAGGATTCGTGAATATTTATCCAATGAAAAAGCCAAAAGACTTTTAGAATTTTTTGAACCAATCGAGGCTTTTGTCTATACTTTAAAAAAATATTACACAACCGAATATGTAGCCTATCTATTAGGGAAAAAGAAAGAAGAAGTAGACCTTATTCTAGCGCGTGCCCTAGATATTTCAAAAAATCATCCAAAATCAATGGCTAAATTAGAACGAAAAAAATAAGATTTTTTTAAGACAATCGCATGAAATTTGGTCATAAAGTAAAATTATAGAGAAGGAATGACATAAAAAAAGTAATTATATCAAATTTTACATTATTATTTTTATACGGTTGCATAAGATTTTTTGGAAATAGTTTACTAAAATTTGTTTTTTTTGTATAATGAAATAGGTGAGTTTCAAATGGATTCGAAAAACATTAGAAATTTTTCTATTATTGCTCATATCGATCATGGAAAAAGTACTCTTGCTGACCGTATTTTAGAAATAACAGGTGCTGTTTCAGAAAGAGAAATGGTAGACCAAGTATTAGATAGTATGGATTTAGAAAGAGAAAGAGGAATTACCATTAAATTAAATGCCGTGAGTTTAAATTATACGTATCAAAATGAAGAATTTTTATTAAATTTGATTGATACACCAGGCCATGTCGATTTTTCATATGAAGTGAGCCGTAGTTTAGCCGCTTGTGAAGGGGCTCTTTTAATCGTGGATGCTACCCAAGGAATAGAAGCTCAAACCCTTGCCAATTTATATTTAGCAATGAGTAATGATCTAACCATTATCCCCGTCATTAATAAAATTGATTTACCGAATGCTCTCGTACCTAAAGTGAAAGAAGAGTTAAAAAAAGTTTTAGGTTTTAAAGAAGAAGAAATTCTTCTTTGCAGTGGAAAAACTGGAGAAGGAGTAAAAGAACTACTAGATGCGATTGTAGAAAGAATCCCTTGTCCTAAAAAAATGGATGACAAACCCCTAAAAGCTTTAATATTTGATTCCTATTTTGATTCTTATAAAGGAGTCGTTGGCTTAATTAAAGTGGAAGAAGGGATCTTAAAAAAGAAAGATATCATTTATATGATGGGTTCAAAGTCTTCTTATGAAGTGACAGAGTTATTTGTTCATACTCCAAAAGAATGTAAAAAAGATTCTTTAAAAAGTGGCGAGGTCGGTTACTTTGCCGCGGCGATTAAAGACATTTCTACTGTCCAAGTAGGAGATACGATTACTTTACAAAATGAAAAAGCCCTAGAACCGATTCATGGGTATCAACCGATGAAACCGATGGTGTATTCGGGAATATTTCCAATTGAACCTAATAAATACGAAGCTTTAAAAGAAGCATTTCAAAAGTTAAAATTAAATGATGCAGCTTTATCGATTGAACCAGAAAACTCGGATGCCTTAGGTTTTGGATTTCGAGTCGGTTTTTTAGGCCTATTACATATGGATATTATCACGACAAGAATTGAAAGAGAATTCGGGCTCTCTGTTATTACAACCAGTCCTAGTGTCATTTATAAAGTGTTGTTAACCAATGGGGAAACAATCGAAGTAGACAGTCCAAATAAAATGCCTGATAGTGTTAAAATTTCTAAAATTGAAGAACCTTATATTTATACAAATATCATCGTGCCATCTCTTTATATTGGTTCTATCATGGATCTTTGTCAAAATAAAAGAGGAATTTATAAAAGTTTAGAATATATCGATGATACAAGAGTGAATATTCATTATGAAATTCCTCTTTCTGAAATTGTTTATGATTTTTTTGATAAATTAAAAAGTTATACGAAAGGGTATGCCTCTTTAGATTACGAAATATGTGGTTATAAAGAGAGTCAACTTGTTAAAATGAATATTTTATTAAATGGTGAAGTTGTAGATGCCTTATCCATTATTGTACATAAAGACTTTGCTTATCAAAGAGGGAAAAAAATAGTCGAAAAATTAAGAACTTTAATCCCTAGAGGATTATTTCAAATACCGATTCAAGCTCAGATAGGAAGTAAAGTGATTGCAAGAGAAACGATTCCTGCCATGCGTAAAAATGTACTTGCTAAGTGTTATGGAGGAGACGTGACACGGAAAAGAAAACTATTAGAAAAGCAAAAAGAAGGAAAAAAGAAAATGAAACAAATTGGAAATGTGGAAGTTCCAAAAGAAGCATTTTTATCGATATTAAGTGAGGAGTAAAAGTGGTATGAAAAGAAAATTGAAATTAAAAAAAGGAAGGGAACGAGTATGAGTAAGGCCGTATACATTCATATTCCTTTTTGCAAAACCATTTGTTCTTATTGTGATTTTTGTAAAGTGTTTTATTTTCCAAAGTGGTCTCATGAATATTTAATAAAATTAAAAGAAGAAATCGAAGATGCATATTTAGGAGAAGAAATTTCGACGATTTATATTGGAGGAGGAACTCCTTCTTCCTTAAGTTTAAAAGAATTAGAGTATTTACTCCATTTAACAAAAATATTTAAAACAACTCCTTCCTTAGAATTTACTTTTGAATGTAATATCGAAGATATCAATGAAGATTTTTTAAAAGTTTTAAAAAAGTATCATGTGAACCGTTTAAGTATTGGAATTCAATCATTCATCGAAAGAAATCAAATTTTACTAGGTAGAGAACATACATTTGAAGATGCCAAAAACAAAATGAAATTATTAAGACAATATGGATTTCAAAATGTCAATTTAGATCTTATTTATGCCATTCCTAAAGAAACAATGAAAGATTTAAAAAAAGATTTAGAATTGTTTTTAAAATTGAAACCTGATCATATAAGTACCTATAGTTTAATCATAGAAGACCATACGATTTTAAAGCGAAATCGAATAAATCCTATTTCAGAAGAACTAGACCGAGAAATGTATGATTATCTATCTAAAACTTTAAAGAAAAAAAAGTATATTCATTATGAAGTATCAAATTATGCATTAAAAGGAAAAGAATCTCGACATAACTTAACTTATTGGAATAACGAAGAATATTATGGATTTGGACTTTCTTCTTCGGGTTACATGGATGGAGTTAGGTATACCAATACTAAAAACATTTTAAAATACTTAAATGGAAATCGAAAAGGGGAAAGTGAGATTTTGTCTATTCAAGATCAAATGGAAAATGAAGTGATGCTTGGTTTAAGAAAATTAAAAGGAATTTCTTTAGAAGATTTCGAAAAAAAATATCAAATTCCGTTTGAAAAAGCTTTTCCGTTAAAACCTTTATTAAAAAATAAAGAATTACAAGTTAAAAAAGGCTATGTTTTCATTCCAGAAGATAAAATTTATATTATGAATGAAATTTTAGCCAAAATGATATAGGAGGTCAAGAATGAAAACAGAAGAAAAAATGAAAAAATTAGCCTTAGATGGATTAAAAAATCGCGAAATTGCTGAGATTTTAAATTTAGATGAATTTTACGTTCGAAATTTTGTTTCCGATTATTCAAACCCATCTAGTAATCATTATAATATGGGTGTCTATAATCAAATTATTATGGCTAGAAATTTAAGAAATAAGGCGATTGTAGATTATGATGAAGTAGAAGAAATGACGCGTCTCGTATTGGAGGGTTACACTTTTTTAGAAGTAGGAATTCAAATGAATAAAACGGAAAACGATGTCATAAGTCAATTTGATAAAGTGTTAAATAATCCTTATTCCATTTACTTTGATAAAAACTTATATAACCAAATCATGAAAAAACAGGCAAACACATTGGATAATCATTGGGATGAAGTAATAAAAAGACTTCAAAAATTAGAAAGAGAAGGGGTAGAAATTGAAAAATATTCAAGATCTTCTATTTTAAAAAAATATCGACGTTTTCAAAAAATTTCTTCCCTTTTACAAGAGTATCTTTCTTATAACGGAAATGTAACCGATCAGTTTTTAGCAAAAAAATACCAATTAGAAGTTTATGATGTTCGTGGAATTTTGCTAGGCACGATTGATCGAGAAATATCCGAAAAAATAATTGGAAAAGATGCCATAGAAAAAATTCGAAGTCATCGTTTCGAAAACTTAAAACAAATCAAAGAAGATTACAAAAATCAATATCAAATTATAGGAAATAAAGTAAAAGACGAATTAGCGCGTATTGAAAAACAAAAGAATTTATGGATTTCCTTAATGCTTACTTTTCGTTTATCTTATGAACAAATAGCAAAGTTAACTCAGTTTCCTACAAAGTATTTATTTGAATTAAAATATGCCATTACGAATCACTTAGATGAGCAAAAACTTCAAGCTTTAAATTATTTAGAAACAGAAGAATCAACAGAAGAAAATTTACAAAAAGCAAGAAGATTTTATTATAGTATGTTACTTGCTTTACAAACCAAACAAGAAAATGCAAAGTATTATTTAGATATTTTAAATGATCGAAGTTATCATACCTTAATGAAAACAAAAAAGAAAGAAGAATATCTTCCAAGTGACTATGAAATCATCATTTCTTATGTTTTAAAATATGCTCAGTTTTTTTCAAATGATTTTGAAACCCTTCTTTTCTATGCAAATGACCATCAAAAAGAAGAATTAAACAAATTACAAGAATACTTAAATGAAACTTTAAAAAGATAGAATAGTTTTCATTTTTTTCACCAAAATAAAAAAAAGGTGATTATTATGAAAAAATTCTTCTTTTTTTTCATTCTGTTTCTTTTTCCTATTTTGGTATCTGCAAGTTCTATTAAAAAATTAGAAGTTTTAAATGGTACTTTATCAAGAGAATTTGAATCAAGCAATAACATTTATTCTATTACATTGAAAGAAGGGGAGAGTAAACCCATTTTTTCTTATGAATTAGAAGAAGAAACTTCAAAAGTAGAAGAAGTTCAATCTGTGATGGAAGGAAATATGATTACAAACTTAGAAGTGACTAATGACTTAGGAGAAAAAGAAATTTATACTTTTTATATTAATAAAATGGAAGAGGAAACTCCCGTATTTAAAGAAATTAATTCTAATAACGTAAAAGAAAAAGAAATTCCTAATTTAAAATATTATGTAGGAATTGCATGTTTTTTAATTATTTTGATTCTCTTTAAAGTTTTAGTATTAGGTTTTAAAAAAAGAAAAAAGAAATAGAGTTTTCTAATTCTTTTGAATCTTTTCTTCTTTTAATTTTTTGATAATATCTATAGATAAACCAGTGACTTTAGATATAAATGAATTAGTCATATTTTCTTTGATTAAATTTTGTGCAATCTCTAATTTTTCCTCTTTCTTTCCTTTTTCTTCTCCTTCTTCTCGTCCTATATCCGTATAGGTATGTTTCAAAGTATTTTCGATACTAAATATTTCATTTGTTTCTCTATCATTCATGAAATCTACCATGTCTTCTGCTATTGTCATATTATTTTATTTTTCCTCGTCTTTTAATTTTTTGATGACATCTATAGATAAACCCGTTACTTCTGATATTTCTTCTATTTTATATTTTTTAAGCATTCTATGTGCTATCTCTAGTTGTTTGTTTTTTTCACCAATTTCTTCTCCTTCTTCTCTTCCTATATCGGTATAGGTGTGTTTTAAAGTATTTTCAATGCTAAATATTTCATTTGTTTCTCTATCATTCATAAAATCTACCATATGTTCTGCTATTGTCATAAGTACTTCATCTTTCCTTCCTATTTGTTTTCTTTCTTTGTGACTTTCTGCTCCCATTAATTTTAAATGTAATATTAATTTATCACTTTC
>CANQRJ010000043.1 GCA_947626215.1 uncultured Bacilli bacterium | reverse complement strand
TCTGCATTATAATCTGATTCTTTGAAAGTTGAATTATCGTATACTTTCAAATCAAAGTCAACCTGTAATACTTCTTCCGCAGTTGCTGAATAACTTATATTACTAAAAGTAGCAGTAAAATCAATTTGTTTACCCTTAGTACCTTTTAATAAATTAACAATTCTAGCTTTTGCTGTTGCTTCTGCTCCTACTGCATATTCTTTTGATAAAATAAATTGACAAACAGGATCGCTTTTTGCAAATTTTAAACTTGTAGACCAAGTTGGATCTAATCCTGTTTTTACGTTATTTGATAAGAAATTATATAAATCTTGCCAAGTATCAAGTGTTTCACCTTGATCGTAGTCAATATTTAATGGCTTAACTTCTTGATAATCTTCTCCCATTTCTGAAGATATATCCAATAATAATTTGAAATTTTTTACTGAACTTTCGTACTTTGTTCATTCCTCCATTCTACTTTAATATTAACGTTAATATTATAATATATTCGTTGATTTTCATCTCTAAAAGCATAGTTAGGTGTAGCACATGAAATTAATATGATTCGTGTGTTATTCTTAAATAAATTAGATTTATGATCTAACTGATTAAAAATACTATCTGCAAACTTTCTACTATCAGTATCGTTTGAAGTACCACGTATAAGTATATACATAGATATATCACTATAAAGAATATCATCTGATAATGCACGTTGGTTTGTTCCTGTACCAAATGAAATAGCACTACACATTTCATCATTTTGTGGTAAATCTGGAGAATAACACTTATTACCTACCTTTTCGATTTCTTCTCTTATAAGAGTAATTAAACTTTCAGTATCCATATTATTCACCTTTCTTTGCTTTTTCTATGGCAAGACCAAATACTTTTTTATATTCATCATTGTTTTTTGCGACTGTTTTTTCAAACCAATGAGGTTGAGCATTTTTATTACCTGCTCCTGCTTTTCCACCTTCATAGTACCTTCTTCTGGCGTAAGGTGTACGCTCTATGATAATGCCTTTATTAAATTGACTTAGCAATTCTCCAGATTTATACATATCTCCACTTTCACGATATGTAAATTCGTTACTATCTTTATATATTTGTTCTGCTACGGTTCCTATAAAAGTTTGCTTTGCCGAATCAAGTATATTCTGAGCATATAACATAGCACTCTTAAAATCGTAAAATACATTTTTTTTATTTTTTAGTTTAACATTCTTTTTCATTTTAAAAGTACCTCATAATGATGTGGATTAACAGTATCAGGGCATAATATATCAGCATTAACAACACGATATTCTTTGCCACAAAATTCAATAATACTATTTTCAACAGGTTTTGTGGAAAGTCCTTCGGAATTTGTTAAATCATAAAATAATCTAGCATTTCCTACTATTTCGCGACCATTATTAGTGACTTTCAATTGAGTTTTTTCTTCAATTTTGACAAAAGAAAGAGGAGTATCAGCTCCCCATTTATCTCCTTCACCATCATTTCCTAAATATTCTTTATATGTACAATTATGTGGCAATAGTCTTTTTGGAATTGGTTTCATCATTTTCCTTTACCTCTTTTGGATTCTTTTCATCAACTATTTTCCAACCTGCGGCGATATACCATTTCATTGAACCTTTTGGTACTTCTCTAACAATAGCACCACATTTCATTTTTGTTTTTTTACTCATAATGACCTCCTAATCCAGAGTATAAAAGTCCGTGACTCATTAAAATGTCATAAGCCACAGGACTTACTCTGTTCATACTTTTAGAAACGTTTTCTTTGTTGTTAGAACCACCCTCACTATAAGAACCTAGAGTATAACCTCCAGAACCACTACTATCAATTAAATCACTATTCATATCAAAGTAATTGATTTGTTCCATTACAGCATATTTAAAATGCTTATAATGAGGACTATCTTCTCTTGGAATATTCATAACCATAATTGATTGTAATGTATGTAGTGAAAGTGTTTCTAATCTTTTTAGATTTTTAGGAGCAGTATCTACTCCAAAATATTTAACATATTCTTCTTCATTGATCACAATACCACTCCTTTAGTTTTATTCTCCTGATACAGTGAATGTAAATTCATCAGAAGTTTTTGTTTTTTGTTTTGAATCTGTAACCTTTACTGTAGCCTTATATTCTTTTTCTTCAGTAAGATTTTCTTTTAATTGAATAGTTGTACTATTCATTTCAAAACTATCAGCATCAGTACCTTCAATAGTATATGTATAAGGCTCTGTTCCACCTGTTACTGAAACACTACCAATTTCTTGACCTTTTGTTGCTTCTGTTTTAGTAGAAGTTTGTTTTGTCATGTTAACTGTTACTTCTGTTATTTCAGGGTCAGGTTTTGCTTTTACAGTTATTGTTATATCTTCAGATATTTTTTCTTTTAATTTAGAATCAGTCACTTTTACTTTAATTGTATATGTACCATTATTAATTTCTTCTTTAGCTTGAACCTCATTATTTTCTATTTTGAATTTATTATCATCAGTACCTCCAGCCAAAGAATATGTATAATCAGGTGTTCCTCCATCAGCACTAAGTGTAGCTACTTTAGTACCAACACTTATAGGCTCAACTAATTCTGATTCTGGAGTTACAGTTATAGAAGATATTTCAGGCTCAACTATTACACTACTTTTTTTTTTAATTTGAACACCAAGTTTATTAGTAACCATAATACCACCAACTTGACGACCAACTAAGTGAGAAGCTCCAATATGTTTATCATCTTTAATATCTTCGATAACTGGTTCTTTCTTCCAAACAGTATATTTTTGGCAGAAACGTTTATCGTAAATAACAAACTCAATATCTTCACTCATTAAATAATTAGGTTTTACTGGAACTCCACCGATTTTACCAATAACACCTTCGCGAACAAGTTCTGCACCAATGGTACTTGAAGTATTAGCAAATTTTTCGTCAATTAATAATGCTTCTTCTACATCAGCATTAATTGCAATTCTCATTTCGCTTACTTTCATACCTCGTTTTTTCATATTTTTAACTTCTCTTATAATCTTTTTATAAGCATTTGTTTCATCAGTTGCCTCTGTATCAGAACTAACTGTTCCTTTTTCTAATGCTTTAACTGCATCAGATTCTTTTTTATAACCAACTGAATAACCTGCACTTTCAATTCTTTGTGCGCGAATATTATCAGGTACTGCTGATGCTTCATAACCATCAATTAATTCATTCATACCATAATCTTGATCTACTGGTAATTCAAGAAAATCAGTACCAGATTGTGATAATTCAATACCTTCTAAAATATCATAATCAGATAATTGTACATCCTTTTCTCTTGTAGGAACTAAAATTTTTCCTGTTCCCTCTTCGATTTCATAATCAGTTCTAAAATCGTCATAAATATTTGTCTCTAATCTTGCGATTTCTAAAACTTCTGTTGCATAAGTTTCTTTTCTTTTATGTGTTCCGTTATTTGTTACTGCATTTGCCTTTTATCATCATTCCTTTCTTAAAATTTTAAATCTGGATGTTTTTCTTTTAAAATACTTCTAACTCCAGATTCGCTACTAACAGTATTTTTATTTACTGCAATACCATCTGTTACTTTTTCTTCTTTAGTATCATTGGTATTGTCAGTTGCTTGAAGATATTTAGGATTCTTTTCTAAAAATTCCTGTAGGTTATCCTCAAATTCACCTTCCATTTTTGAAACAGTAAATTGAACATAATCAACATATTCTTTATCAACATTTGCTTTTAAAACTAGATTTTCTTGTTTTAATTGCTTATTTTCATTTGTTGTATTAGCATATTTTTGATTAAGTTCATCTTGTTTTTGTGCTTCGGTTTTTTGACTTTCTTGCCATTCATTATAAGCTTTTAAATCAACATCTTTATATTTTTTTGTTGCTTTATCAGTTTCTTTTTTTATCATGGCATTTACTTCTTCTTGAGTAAAAGTCTTAACCTCAGTCTTATCCTCAGTTTTGTCATCTGTTTGAGTAACAGCTACCTCAGTTTTTTCCTCAGTTTGAGTAACTGGATCTTTTTCTTTTTCCATAATTTCCTCCATTTTTTTCTTTGGGTAACAAAGTAATTCCCACACCTTAATTTTTTATCTTGCCTAACTAAGTAAAAGACATAATAAAAGAACATATTCTTATGTCCTTTAGTGCTATTTATAAGCACTGTGAAATCTATACAGCCCTCGTATCCCTGAATAATAGACTTCACACTACTTATAGCATAATAAAAACACCTTATTTGGTGTTATCTTTTATTACGATGAAGTAAAAGAATATATAATAAAAAATACAAATTACGATAATTGTATAGGAGGAGGGCGGCACATTCTCCCTCATCTCTTTTGACCAATATGGTGTGTGGACGTGCCGAAATTGTCCACCTCTCCTTGTTTATATTATATTACTTTTTCTTATTTTTATCAAATAATTCTTCAATCTTTCCATTCTTCAAATATCTTTCAATTTCTTTATCTCTAATTATTTGCATTTGTATAATAGAATTTTTTATTTTAATATCTTTCGATGTATTTAGTTTAATAGTCACTTTAACATTATTATTTATTTTCTTTATAAGCCATATTGTATCTTCTCGTTTTAATTCTTTAAATACCATATCAGGATTTTTAATAATTGTTGGTATATTCTTAATATATTGTGCTACTTCAGGATGTCTCTCTTTTATATGATTAATTCTTTCTTTAAATAAAACAACATCTTTTGTGGCAGTTTTTAGACTTGTAGAATATTTTGAAATATTAAAAGTTCCAATAATACTTTTTTTTACAATTTCTTCTTGTTTTTTTTCTTTTTCATATTTATTTGCCCAAATTTTATAAGAAGATGATGATTTTTTACTTATTGATTTAGATAATGAACTACTACCTATCCATTCATTAGTTGATATTCTAGTTCTGCCGGTTTTATCTAAAAACTCAAGATATTCTTTTCGATAATCTGATAATTGACTTGTTTTTCTTTGTATATACTCTGTTTCAGCATTAGTTTTCTTTAACATTTCTATTTCTCGTTTTTTATTACGAATAGAACGTTCATATTGCCTTTGTTTCTGTTTTTCTATATAAGCTTCATCATTTTCTTTTCTGGTGAAGTCCATTTCTTTATGTATTGATAATCCTGGTACAAAAGTATATCTTGAATGACCACAATTGATACCAAGTATTCCATCTGGCTTACCGTAAGAAGAATTACTCCATGCATATACTTTAATTTGATTACCTAATCCATCTTCTATGGGAGTTGTATTTCCACTCAATGAAAATATTTTCCCTTGATCCTCAGCACATAGTGGTCTTGCTCCCATATGAGAACTTATTTCTATATAATCATTACCAGATAATCTCATCCGCTCATCTTGTATATGATTAATAGTATTCCGAGTATTTGCTCTAATAACCATCTTTGTATAGGCTTCTGGTGTCCATTCTGCTCCATTTCTAGCAACAAATCCAGTTAATCCTCTTTGCGCTAATTCTGACACAGCTTCTTGCATGGCTTTAGCAGTTGTTTTAGTACCTGCCATTACTTGACTAGATACTTTATTAACTATACTTTTATAACTATCTCCAGCGCTTGCTAATAAACTATTATTTTGCTGATTAAAAGTAGTTAATGTATCTCTTATAGCATTACTTAAAATACTTTTAACAATGATATCTTCTAATTGAGGATTTATCTCGTTAAGTATTCCTGCTTTTATACCTAAGTCAAGAATATCTTTATCAACATTTGTTCCTATTTCTCTAGCTTTTTGAAATATCTTTTCAACTTCTTTTTGAGTTTTTCCTGAATATTTTGCTATTATTCTAGCATTTTCTTCATTTAATCCACCTAGTTCTTTAAGCCTTTCTAGTTGCCACTCGTTAACTCCACCTGATCCATAGAATGGTTGATTATTTTCTAAATCCCATTTATCTATTTCCATAGGTTTACCTTTAGATAGTTTATCAGCAATATTTAGAAGAAGTTCATTTTCCATTTCGATATAATATCTTTCAATTAGTTCCTGTAACTCTTCTAAAGACTTTATATCACCTACTTTTTATTAAAATAATCTTCCACTATTTTATTAAAAATATCATTTATTATCACCATTTTTATTATTTTTTTCCTTATCGTCATTATTTTCCTCATTCATTCCAAAAAAGTCTAATCCTTCTGGTTGAACTATTTTTTTATCTTCTTTTATTTTTAAAAGTTCATCGTTAATTTCAGAATCTTCATAGTGCAAATATTTTTTCATAAACTTTTCTTTACTAATTAACCCTGCATTATATAACTCTATACCACGTTTAATTAAAGCATCTTCATCTTGAACTATACTATCATCAAATGTAATTGATATTTCTTTATATGAAATATTTTCCATTTCACAAATAGTAGCAATTAAATCATATAAACAATCGTAAATAGGTATTTGATGTTGAACTTTAGTTCTAAATGTATCTGAATTTTCACTAACTACTTCTGTTGCCGTTTTTAATCCATCTTTATCAAATGAATAAAAGTCATTACCTAATCTTAATCCTGAACTTAAATATTTTAAATCTGCATTAATAGCTGAAATATATGCTTCTGCTCTTAAATCAGAAGATATTTCTTTAACAGGTTGATCTTCCATTCCTTCTATTGCAACATACACTTCATCATCAGCATCAAAGTAGCTAGTGTATTGAATATTGCCATTTTCATCAACACCTTCTGCTTTTCTCTTAACTGCTTTTCTATCGACCAAAATTCGTTTTTTCCCTAACGAATATTCTCTATCAAAATTATCAAATTTATTATCTATACTTTTAAATTTGTCTATTTGATTTGCCAATATCGATAACCCCATAGGACTACCTGTATCAAAGTTATTGGCTATAGGCAACTTCCACACTTGAAAACGTGGATTTTCAGTTTGATACATTTCATATTCTTTTACATCTGGGAATCGTTCAGTAAATGGTCTTTCCATACCTAAAGAATTTTCATTCAAAGAAACATAAACTTCATTTAATTTACTATAAACACCATTATCATATTCGTGATATGTTAAATGAGTTATGTATTTAGTAAGATTGCCTGCTTTTTCTGTAAATCTACTAACAGTGATAATTCCATAAATATATGAATTCGTGTATTTATAAGGTAAAACGACATCCCCCTCAATATAATCAATGATTGTTTTACCATCTTTTTTGTATTCAACTGTAACTGCTGTTCCTAAAGCATATTCTTTTTCTATGAATTGAGGTATATTAACACTAAAAGCATTTTCCTTGCTATCAAGAATTTTCCACAACCTTTCAGTTGAAGATTCAGAATCAAGTTTAATTTCTACTTTTTCAGACCATTCAAGACTTGAAAAATCCTCACATACCTTTTTAGGCATATTCATAGTTTTACGTTCTTTATCACAAGTACGACCATTTGCTAGTTTTACAGTATAATGATGAAAATCATTAACATCTCCACGATACCATTCCTTGCAAATAGCCATAATATCATAGATAGATCCAACTACTACATTAATATTCTTTTTACTTAATACTTGCTGTATACTGTCATATAATTTCTTTTATATCACCTGCTTATTACTCATTTTTAAAATACTCTTGTTCAGTTTCATTGAAGTTGTTAATAGTAACAAAAACTTGTTCATTGTTTCTTATTGTTATATTAGGCTTAGTATCATTTACTTCCTTTAAAATATTGCTTACATCTTGTAATGTCTCTGTATCAACATCTACACCAATTTTAATATTAGAATCAGTTTCTTTTTCCATTTTTATCACTCCTTTAACCCTAACTTTTCCAAATTATCTTTGCACCAATACTGAAAATTATCACAAGTATGATCTGCATAATAATATGAAATATCTTTAGACCAAGTATTGTAATACTCTTCTCCTCCAGTAAATTCTTTTTCTGTTTTATCAGGTATAGGTTTTCCTTTTTCGACACTACCCTCTTGCCATTGATAATTTTCAAGTTCTTTTTTAAATATTTTATTATTGTTATTATCTATTGCTCTAAATTTTCCTTTAGCTAGAAAATCTATAGAGTAATCAATTAATTCTTCTTTATTTTTGCCTTTGTTTACCGGATGGAATGCTTTAGCATAATCTTTATATATTTGATTTCTTATAGCACCCTCAGCACTATCTATGGTTTCTTGGTCTACTCCACATTTATACTTTTTCATCATAGCAATTTCAAAATTAAATATATCTTTTGAATATTCACTTGCTGCTTTTTTTACACTTTTTTCATGTGGACTATAATAATAAGTATCAAGTAAGTACCAATAACCATCGCTACCATAACCATAACAACTACAAGTTGTAGCACTTGTTTGATGTCCTCCATCAACCGAAAAATCTAAATACAATATTCTTACTTTATTTTCTTCTAGATAATCTTGTGAAACCCATTTTACTTGATCTGGATTATATATTAGACCTTCCAAACCAATTACTTCACCTAAATAGATCCACCGATAACGTTTATTATCGAAAATTTTCATTCTTTCTGCTTCTTCAATAGCAATTTTACCTATCCATTCAGGAGGAACTGTTCTATAGTCGCTCATAATATATAATACATCATGTCTTTTTTGCATTTCTTTTGCCCATTTATTAACCCAATTATATTTATTCTTTGGTGGATTATAAGAATATAAAGCCATAAACCAGTCATTATTACCCCTAGTAAATGTTGCTATAATTTGGTCTATATCTTCTGAATTATTCCAACCTGTAAGTTCTTCAAACCATACTATTTTTATCAATTTGTTTTCATCAATTAAACCTTTTACAGATTCATAATCATCTCCACCAGCAAAGTAAATCGTATTACCAGTCTGAAAAAATGTAATTTCTAAAGGTGATAATTTAGCTTTATAATGAATTTTTTCAATTAATCCAAGTCTTTTACAGGCTCTTTTAATTTCTTTATAAACTGATTTTCTTAAATCAGTTTGGTATCTTCTTAAAATAACTGCCGAACAGTTTTCTTCGTGTATACAATTGAAAACTGTCTTTAATGATAACATAGATGTTTTTGTTGAATTTCTTCCCCCAGGATATATTTGGTGCATTTTATGACTGTTGAATGTTGTTCTAAATGTTGGTGCTATTTGACTACTTAATTTCATTCTTCATCAGGTAAATCATCTATAATTACCACTTTATTTTTAATGGTAGCATCAATATCTTGTTTAGTACTAAATTCATCTTTGGCTTTTCGTTCCAAATACCATTTAGCCATCTCTCTATCACCTTTATCAAGTGCTTTATGGACAACCATTCTAGCTTTTATTTTTTCATAGCTTTGCCATATATCTATTTTCTCCGAATATTCAGGATATTCTTTTAGAAAGTCATAAAATGTTGATTCTGCAACTTCTGCATAAAAACAAGCTTCTCTTTTATTACATCCCATCATAAAAGCTTCTTTTAATTTTTCTAATATTTTCGGAGTAATAGTACGAGGTCTACCTACTGAATTTTTATTTTCACTCTTTGATACCACCTCCTTATTGTCATATTGGTTGCAGGAATAGGATTTGAACCTATGACCTTTGGCTAAAGAGACCAACGAGCTACCAAACTGCTCCATCCTGCGATATTAAAATTAAAAAAGAGCTCGTTATAGCTCTTCAATCTTTCACAATACTATTATCTCACAAAAAAGTGGTCGTGAGTGGTCATCTTTCAATATTTCGCATGTTTTTGTATCTTGCATATATCTTTCTGCAATAATCTTTTGAATAATGAACTTTGTTTGCTATTTGATGCCATGTATATTTTTCTGTTGTTTCTTCTTTGTAGTAAACAATTAATTGCTCTACTTTATTATATTTTTTTAATATTTTTAGTTCATTGTCTATCCAATCTATATAGTTTTTTATTTCTTCCTGTGTAATTTTAATTCTTTTATCTAAATCTTTCCATCTTGGTAGATCTTGCATTAATACATATATTTCTTGTACACAACTATTATGTTTTCCTCCATCGACTACTACTTTAGTATAATCAGTAGATTTAGGATCAATTGTTGATTCTAGTAATTCTTTGTCTTTTAATAATTTATCTAATTTATTATTTAACCTTTCTACTTCAAAATTTGCTTCTCTTAAAGTCATAACCCCTCCTATTTTTTAAAAAATATAATTAATTATTTTTTTTGCTTCTTTATAATTATGATGATTCACATGATGGAAAGTAATAATTGTATCATACTGCCCGATAACACCACTATTAAAAGTAAATTCATATTCTTCTGGTGTAGTTTCTATATTAATTTCTGTAATATTATTATTTTCTTTTAATTTTTTTAATTCTTCTATTAATTCGTCTATTCTTTTAGTTATTACATATTTATACATATTTACTTCACTTCCTCACTTTGTAAAATTGATAAAGCTTTTCTAACAACTTCTTCATTGTGTTCGTGTTCATCTTTACTGCTAAATATAATATATTTATTTAAAATTTCTATTGCTTTATCATTTCGTTGTTATGATACATCTATCATTTTATTCATCTCCTATCTTATAATTTAATTTCATCAATTAACATTAAATAAAAGTCTAGTTGTTGCTTTAATTGTTCTTCATTTAATTTTTTATTCATTGAAGAATGAAATACTACTTCCTTTTCTTTTATAATCATAACGTGATTATTTGACGCCTGTGATATTGTATAGCCTTTGT